>JAVKGX010000008.1 GCA_031432545.1 Armatimonadota bacterium | reverse complement strand
CCGCCCCACACGCACCATCCAGATCAAGGCCACCGGTAGGACGGCGGCGTACTGCGGCTTCGTCAGCAGCCCGAACCCCAGCAGCGCACCCGCCCACGCCATCTGGCCGCGTGTCAACGCCAGCCACCCGGCCAGAATCCAGGCAATGGCGACCGACTCCGCCTGCCCCCAGAACGCGCCCACGAACAGCACGGCGGGGTTCAGCAGGTACCACGCGGCGGTCCTGCGCCCATGCTCGCCGCCGAGTTGCGCGAGGAGAGCGGCCACCGCGAAGTCCGCCGCCGCGGGGATCGCCTTGACCAGGGGCGGACCGGCAGCGGGCAGCAACCGAATCAGATGTCCCAGCGGCCACAGCACCAACAGGTACCCAGGGGTGTAGTCAGCGAAGACGTCCGGCCCGTAGAAGCGCAAGGGGCCGACCTCGCCCAACCTGAGCGCCCAAGCCTGGAAGGCCGCCACGTCGATCGGATGGCCGGGCAGGAACAGCAGCACCACACGGGCGGCGGCCGCCACGACCAAAAGCCGCCGGCCGATTCCGGTCTCCGTCTGTTCGGGGTCCGCGCGCACCGATCGTTCGTTCGCCTCCCCCGGCAAGCGTTCCTGGTACCCGTTCCTGGTACCGGTTCCTGGTACCGGTTCCTGGTACCGGTTCCAGGTACAGCGGGGGTCAGGGCGAGAGGGCTTGGGCCAGCGCGCGCAGCCAGAGAACCGCCAGGGCACGGGGCGTGGTGTTGTTCAGACGGGCGTGGTTGCGGTCGACGGTGACGACCACTTGGCCGTGCGCGACGATCGCCACCTCCCCGCCCACATCCGTGACACCGAGATCTCCGGAGCGCAAACCTTGTGCGATCAAAGCGCGGAGGCGACCGACGACGATCTCCGCCCGTCGGACCGCGCCGAGCCCTCCGGCCGCGGCCCGGATCCGGAGCACGGCCCGACCATTGATCACAACCTCGCCCACCTGCCCACCGTCCACCGCCCTGCTGTCGACAGCCAGTCGGGGAACTGTCCCGCCGGAGGGCCCGCCAATCGTGATCGTCACCCGCGGATTGTCGGCGGCAGGTCTATCCGGTTGGGTGCCCGCCAGTCGCCGCGGAGGGAAGACCCCCTCAATGACGTACCTGCCCGGGCGGACCTGCACGCCGCGGTCGTCCTTCTGGTCCCATCGGTCCCGATAGACGCGCGACTCTCCCGGAGTGATCGTCAGCGTACCCAGGACCTGAATGAACGCCTTGTCGCGCGACCACACCCACACGACCGTCCCGTCCTCGCCCGTCGCCACGAAGTCGTACCGCTGGCCGTCGTTGAACTGGAAGACCAGCGGTCCGGTCCCGCGGTTGGACAGCGTGAGGGTCAACTCCACCGGCTCGCCGACCGCATACGCCTCTTTGTTCGCCGCCAGTTCTACGGTCAGCATCCCGCGCTGCACCGTCGCCGCCGGCCCCGCAAATGCTGAAGCCGCCATCACCAGCGCACCGACCAGGCCACAGACCGCGTACCGCATGCCAGTGCCTCCTGCTGCAGGCTGCCTCTCCCTAAGACGCGGAGTCCAGCCCCGCAGTTCCCACGCTCGACAGGAATGCCCCGGCGGCCTTCGGGAACGAATCGAAGAGATCTACGCCCCCGCCCGTGTCTTCCCCCTCCCGCTGAGAGGGGACCGCGCCGCACGACCCGACAGCCACGCAGGACTCGGAGAGCCTCGAAGAACCAGGGGCCGGGTCGAAGGCCCGGCCCCTGACATTGCACTCTCGAGCTACGGTTGGATCGCTATCCTTGCAGCGGTGCAGGTGGATGCCGCGACGCTACCCATTACGTTCGCCGTGACCGTTCCGCAGTGCCGACTCCCCGACGAACTCGACGCGGTGACGTGCCCCTTTCCTCAGACAGGAAATCCTGGACACGCGCGGCTCCCCTACTGCGTTGCACGAAACGCGTTCACCCGGCCCATGCCGTAGAACTCGTCCCGGCCGACCCGACCCAGATCGTCCGCCGACTGCTGCAGCCTCGACCGGAGCTGCGCTCCGTTCATGCCCCCACCGGCAAGGGAGTCGATCAGCGCGGCCACACCGGCCGCGTGCGGCGCAGCCATGCTCGTCCCGCGGGCACGCACGTATCGCGGCGGCGATGTCCGGCACAGGGCAAGTCCCGGGAGTAGGCTGAAGGAGCTGCAAGGCGAGATCACGGCATCGAGCACGTTCGAGATCGGGGGCGGCGTGCCGCCGCCACCGGGGGCCGCGACGTCGACCAGCGAGAAGCCGTAGTCCGTGTAGAAGGCCATCGCGTCGAAATTCTCCTGGTTGACCGGGCCCGTCGCCGAAACCCCCACGACGTTGGAACTCTGGGCCGGAACGATGATGATGTCGCGGTTGCGGTCGGCATTCGTCGCGCTGTTGCCGGCCGAGCTGATGACCAGCACGCCCTTGCTGTGCGCATAGTTCGTCGCACGGTTCAGTGCCGCGATAAGCGTCGCGCACGCGGGCTGCTCGTTGACGCGATTGCCCTCCTCGTCCTCGAACACACAGCTCCGCGGGAACCGCGCCCCGAGGCTCATGTTGATGACATCGGCGCCGACATCAGCGGCGTGCACGATCCCGCTGATGACCGCCGCGAACGTCCCACGCCCCTCAAGGTTGAGGACCTTCACTCCGATGAGGGTGGCGTTCGGTGCCACACAGGCAGTGCCGACCGCGTTGCAGGCGATGATGCCCGCTACGTGCGTGCCGTGGAAGTGCAGGTCGGCGACTTCGTGTGCGCCAGCCGGTACCGGGTCGGTGGGAACGAAGGACTTGCTCCGGTTGAGGTCGACCCTGCCCGCGAGATCGAGATGCGTGTAGTCGATTCCTGTGTCCAGTACGGCAACCGCGACACCGGGACTGCCCAGATGCCCGGCCGCCCATGCCTCGGGCGCCTGGATGGCCCGCAGGTTCCACTGCTGGGGAAAGAAGAAGGCGCCGGTCGGGTGTGTGACGCTGCTCTGTCCGGGTCTTTCTTCCGCGACCCACGTTTCAATCCGGCTTGGGATCCACTGCACCTCGAGGTCCTGCGCGACGCGTTGTACCGTGCTCTCCCGGCGCAACGCCTCCGCGAAGTCCGAACGATCCGATCGAGCGATCGCCACCCCGATCTGCGGCAGCAGACGCTCCACCGCACCTCCGGCCCGCTGGATCATCTGCTCCGCTCCGGCAGGCAACGTGTTGGGTGTGCGAAACATCACCAGATACTCCCCCGCCCTTGGGGTCGCCTGAGAAGTCTGCGCAGCCCCGCCGGCCGCCTCCTGGGCAGTCGGGTTCAATACGCCAGCGCTCCCACATGCGCTTGCCACCAAAGCGACGACTACGAATCCCAAGATCACTCTAAGACGCATACCCTACCCCCCTCCTCGCTCTGAACGTCACGCATTCATTGCCACCGCGGGGTGGCGGCACGCTTCATTAGAGCATGCGGCATCACCTGCCCTTCGGTGGACAGACGTGTGGCAGACTGCGGGGTTGGAAGCTACAGATCGAGTCCACATAGGGTATTCACGAAGCGCACGGGCAAGTCCTGCAATTCCCCAGGTCCAGGAACCCGGCGGTGGAGGTGGAACAGAATTACCCGGGTCAGGACTAGGCGGTGGGAGGCTGGCCATGCGGATCGGGGTTCCCACGGAGCGGAAGGACCAGGAGTACCGGGTCGGGATCACGCCCGCCGGCGTGATCCAGCTCGTCCAAGCGGGACACGAAGTGGTGATCGAAGCCGGCGCGGGCGAGGGAAGCGGCTTCGCAGACGAGGAGTATCGGCGCCGCGGGGCCCGCATCACCCGCGACGCCGCCGAGGTCTGGGGCTGCGACATGGTGATGAAAGTCAAAGAACCTCTGCCGGAGGAGTTCGACCACTTGCGCCCCGGGCTGGTCCTGTACGCCTACCTGCACCTGGCCGCCGAACCCGTGCTGACCGACGCGCTCGTGAGATCCCGTGCGGTCGCCATCGCCTACGAGACGGTGCAGCTGCCCGACGGCGACCTGCCGCTGCTGACTCCGATGAGCGAGGTGGCGGGCAAGCTGGCGATCCAGGAGGCAGCCTACCACCTCAAGCGTACGCGCGGCGGCAAGGGGACGCTGCTGGGCGGGGTGACCGGGGTCGCGCCGGGCACTGTCGTGATCGTGGGCGGCGGGGTGGTCGGAGAGAACGCTGCGAAGGTCGCCTTGGGAATGGGTGCGCAGGTGACCGTGCTCGAGAGGAACCCGCGCCGGATGGCCTTCCTCGACCACGTCCTGCACGGGCGCATCCAGACGGTCATGAGCAACCCGTACACGCTCGAGCAGGCCGTCGCCTACGCCGACGTGCTCGTCGGCGCGGTCCTGATCCCCGGTGCGCGCGCGCCGCGGTTGGTGACCGAGGAGATGGTCCGGACGATGAAGCCGGGTTCGGTGATCGTGGACGTCTCGATCGACCAGGGGGGCTGCGTGGAGACGATCCGGCCGACCAGCCACAGCGACCCCGTTTTCACCAAGCACGGGGTCATCCACTACGGGGTCACGAACATGCCGGGCGCCGTCCCGCGCACCTCGACGTTCGCGCTGACGAACGTGACGATCGGCTACGCCCTGGCGATCGCGAACAAGGGGTGGGAGCGGGCCTGCCGGGAGGATCCGGCCCTGGCCCGGGGTCTCAACGTGGTCGACGGGAAGATCATCCACGCCGGGGTCGCCGAAGCCCACGGAATGCCCCACACGCCGGTGGAAGAAGTGCTGGCGGCCAGCGGGTAGGGCCGGGGGTTCGAACCGACCGCGGGCTCCCCTACCGGGCGGGCTCCGGTTCGACGCGGCCGGCGGCGATCTCCTCCAGGGCAATCGTGACGGGGTTCTGCGAGTCGACGTCCACCAGCGGCAGCTGTCCGCTGCGCAGTTCGCGCGCGCGCCGCGCCGCGACCATGACCAGCAGATACTTATTCGGGATGCGAGCCAGCAGTGTCTCGATGGGCGGACGGATCAATGGGATCACCTCGTTTGACGTCGGGCACCCCTATGATAGCATCGGGCTAACAACCGAGGTTCTGCTTATGGCGTTCGAACCCGTCGACGTCAGATTGGCCCGGCTCAAGGGCACCGAGCTCCCAACGGGGTTGCCAGGGCGGGATGGCCGAGTGGGTGGGCCCTGCGGGCCGGCCGCGCGGGCGCCATCCTCGTCGGCGTGTCCGTGGCGACTTTGCTTACGATCCCCATCCGAGTGCTGTTCCCGTAGCCCGTGGCCGTGATCCAGGCGCCCTCCGCTGCTTTGACCGGCACGACGCCGGAGCGGTTCCGGCGCGCCGTGAGGGAACGCGGCGGACGGGTCGCAATGCGCCACAAACGGTTGGGGATCTGGCACCGGATCACCTGGGCCGACTATGGGCGGGCCGCCGAGGAGATCGCCTCCGGGCTGATCTCTCTGGGGTTCGAGCGCGGGCAGGCGGCCGCAATCATCGGCGAGAACCGGCCCGAGTGGCTGTTCTGCGACATGGGCATCCAGCTGGCCGGTGGACTGTCCGTCGCGGTGTACGCGACGAACGCTGCCGATCAGTGCGTCTACGTCCTGGACCACAGCGAATCCAGGTTCTTCTTCGTCGAGAACGAAGAGCAGCTCGACAAGGCCCTCGCAATCCGGGCGGACCTACCTAGCCTGCGGCGCATCGTGGTCATGGACACAGAACACCTGCGCGGCTTTTCCGACCCGCAGGTCATGTCGCTCGAAGAGCTGCGCGCACTCGGCCGCGCAGCCACCGATCCCCGGACGCTGGATGCGGTCGTCGCCGGGATCTCGGAGGACGACGTCGCGATCGTCCTGTACACGTCGGGTACGACCGGACCGCCGAAGGGCGCGATGCTCACGCACCGCAACCTACTGTGGACCGCGGAGGCGCTGGGACGGGCGAACTCGCTGTATCCGCACGACGAGGCGCTCTCGTTCCTCCCGCTGTCGCACATCGCCGAGCGCATGCTGTCGGTCTACCTGCCGCTGGTGTGGGGATACACGGTCAACTTCGCTGAGAGCCTCGACACGTTGTTCCAGAACCTGCAGGAGGTCCGACCGTCGATCGTCTTTGCCGTCCCTCGGCTGTGGGAGAAGATGCACTCGCAGGTCGAGCTGCACATGGCCGATGTGGACCGCTTCAAGCGCGCCGCCTACCGCGCCGCCGTCCGTGTGGGGCAGGAGTACGCCCTGCGACGGCTCGAAGGACGTCCCCTACCGGTGTGGCTGCGCGCTGCGCGCGCCGTGGCAGCGGCAACGATCCTGAACCCGCTCCGGCACCGGCTGGGATTGGACCGCGCCCGCTTTGCCGTGTCCGGCGCGGCCCCCATCGCACCCGAGGTGCTCGCCTACTACCATGCGATCGGCGTGCCGATCCGCGAAGTCTACGGTCAGACCGAGGGCAGCGGCCCGACCACGATCCACCAGGGTGACCGGATCAAGCTGGGGACCGTGGGGCAACCCATCCCGGGCGTCGAGGTCCGCATCGCACCGGACGGCGAGATCCTGGTGCGGGGCCCGAACGTCTTCCGTGGCTACTTCAAGGATCCGGAGGCCACCGCGCAGGCGCTACGGGACGGGTGGCTCCATTCCGGGGACATCGGCGAGATGGACGCCGAGGGGTTCTTACGCATCACCGACCGCAAGAAGGACCTGATCGTCAATGCGTACGGCAAGAACATCGCACCCGCCTACATCGAGAACAAGCTGAAGTTCAGTCCCTACATCGGCGACGCCGTCGTGATCGGCGACCGCAGACCCTACCTCGTTGCCCTGATCGTGATCGATGAGGACAATGTGAGCCAGTGGGCGCAGGATCGGCGGATTCCCTTCTCCACGTTTGCGGACCTCAGCGGCAACGAGCAGGTGCGCCAACTGATCGCCCAAGAAGTGGAACGCGTGAACAAGACGCTGAGCAGCCCCGAGCAGGTCAAGCGCTTTGCGATCCTCTCCAAGCGCCTCTACCAGGAAGACGGCGAGGTCACACCCACGCTGAAGGTCAAGCGAAGAGCGATCATGGAGAAGTACGGCGACGTGATCGCCGCCCTGTACCGGAGCGGATAACGGAGGCTTCGTCCTCGACCGTTGGTCGCCGGTCCCGGGTTCACGCCCACCGCCGCCTGGGTCGCCACCGCTGGTAGCCCTTGACCGATACCTCGTGCCGGATCCCCAAGTAGAGCTCCTGCACGTTGGGGTCGTCACGAAGCCGTCCCGCGGATCCTTCGAGGACCAGCCGGCCGGCTTCCAGGACGTAACCGTAGTGCGCGATCTCCAGGGCCATCCGGGCGTTCTGCTCGACGAGCAGGATCGTAACGCCGTCGGCTGTGTTGATCGACCGGAGGATGTCGAACACCTCACCGACGACTTTCGGTGCCAGACCGAGCGACGGTTCGTCGAGCAGGAGCAGCCGCGGGCGCATCAACAGCGCGCGGGCGATCGCGAGCATCTGCTGCTCGCCGCCGGACAGCGTACCCGCCAGCTGGCCGCGGCGCTCGCGCAGCACCGGAAAGCGATCCTCCACAGAGTCGATCGCTTCCGCGACGCTGTGCCGCGGCTGTCGGTAGGCGCCCAGGCGCAGGTTTTCGACGACGGTCAGCTCGGGAAAGATGCCGCGTCCTTCGGGGATGTAGGCGATGCCCAGCCGCGCGACGTCCTCGGGCTCCCAGCCGTTCACCCGGCGGCCGAGGACCTCGACCGTCCCCTTACGCGGCTGGTCGGGGATGTATCCCATCACCGTCTTGAGCAGCGTCGTCTTGCCCGCGCCGTTCGATCCCAGCAACGCGACGACGCGGCCGGCCGGCACTTCCAGGGACACCCCGTGCAGCACGACGAGCCGGCCGTAGGCGGTCTCGACGTTGCTGAGTCGCAACAGGACGTCCATGGTCGACTTCGGGGGACCCGTTACGGCCCCACGACCCGCTCCGCAGCCGTCCCCAAGTATGCCTGGATCACCGACGGGTCGCGCTGTACGGCCTCGGGAGAACCTTCGGCGATCTTGATGCCGTGGTCGAGGACCACGACCCGGTCGGACAGACCCATCACCAGCCGCAGGTCGTGCTCGACGAGCACGATCGTCACGTCCCAGTCCTTGCGGAGGTCGCGCAGCCGAAACGCCAGATCTTCCTTCTCCTCGCTGGTCATGCCGGCGGAGGGTTCATCGAGCAGCAACAGACGTGGCTCGGCTGCGAGGGCACGTGCCATCTCCACGCGGCGCTGCAGCCCCATCGGCAGCCCGCCCACCAACCGCGTGCGCACGTGGGCCAGGTCCAAGAAGTCCAGGATCTCCTCCACGCGCCGCCGGTTCCTCGCCTCCTCACGCCGCCAGCGAGGCGTGGCCAGCGCCGCGTCGAGGAGGGACGACCGCACGTGCAGGTGACGTCCGAGCAGCACGTTGTCCAGCACGGTGCTGTACCGGAACAGCTCGATGTTCTGAAACGTGCGGGCGATCCCCCGGCGGGCGACCGCGTCGGGCCTTTGCGGCAGGTCGGTCCCCTCGAAGCGGATTCGCCCCGACTGCGGCCGATACAGCCCGCAGATGCAATTGAACAGCGTGGTCTTGCCGGCGCCGTTAGGGCCGATCACCGAGAGCAGCTCGCCGCGCTGCACGTCCAGGTCCAGGTCGTGCAGCGCGACGATGCCGCCGAACGCGACCGACAGACCCTCGACCTCCAGCAGCGGCCCTTCCATCACCGACGACCACGCGGACGGACCGCTCCGCGCCGGGGACGGCTCAGAACTTCCTCTGATAGCTCACCCAGTCGCTGAGCCGGACGTACCGGCCCCTCTCGGCCTTGGCCATGAACAGGCGGTTGATGCCCTGCCGGCTCTCCGGCGTGAACGTCACGCCCCGGATGACCTCGCCGTCCCAATTGCGGATCGTCTCCATCGAGGCCACCAGCCGGTCCTTGGTCAGGTTGGGCCCGGTTCGGCGGATCCCCTCGAGGAACGCCTCGATGAACGAGACGCCGGCGATCGCGTTGAACGGGTTGCGGGCAAGCTCCGGGTTGATGCGCGTGATCGTGGCCAGCACCGCGTCCACCCTGGGATCGGTGCCGGGCAGCGGGATGTACGACGCCAGGTAGACGTCGTTCCATGCGTCGCCGGCCAGCTGGAACATGATCGGGTCGAGAAGTGTGAAGGTGGACACCAGCGTCGGCCGGTACCCGATCCTCGCGATCTCCCGCACGATGAGGGCTCCGTGCCTGGGCGTCGCGTACAGGAAGAGGGTGTCGGCGCCCGAATCCCTGAGTCTCAGTGCCTGTGCGGACACCTCCGCGTCGGTCACCTCATACGAGACGTGCGAGACGAGCCGCACACCCCGCACCTGGGCGATTCCGCGCCGGACGCCCAGCAGCCCCTGTTGCCCGTACAGATCGTTCTGGTAGAAGACCGCGACGTTGCGCGCACGCAGATTTTGCGCGGCATACCGGGTGAGGAAGATCCCCTCGTCCGTGTAGCTGGGGTAGGTGACGAACAGGTAACGATTGCGCTCGCGCATCCCGGCCCAGATGTCGGCGCCGCAGGCCGGCGTGATCCACAGCGTGCGGGTCTCCACCATGAAGTCCCGGACCGCAAAGCAGTTGGCGGTGCCGATCTGCGAGACGATGGCGAACACGCCGACGCGCTCGACGAGTTCCCGCACATTGGCGATGGCGCGCGGCGGAAGATACGCGTCGTCTCGCACGACGAACCGGAATCTCCGTCCGTGAATGCCGCCCTGGTCGTTGACGTGTCTCAGCCAGGCGTCGATCCCGCCGCTGACCCCGGTCCCCCAGAATGCCGCCGGACCCGTCATCGGCATGCTGGTTCCGAGCACGATCTCGGTCGGGGTGACCCCGCGCTCCGTCGCCTGACCCGCAGCGGACGCGGCGAGCGCAAGCGCCAGCACAACCGCCCCAACCAGCTTCACCACTCCGCCCATCCGCACACCCCCGTGTGTGATCGACCCGGCGCCCCT
This sequence comes from Armatimonadota bacterium, assembly GCA_031432545.1. Classification (NCBI taxonomy): domain Bacteria; kingdom Bacillati; phylum Candidatus Sysuimicrobiota; class Candidatus Sysuimicrobiia; order Candidatus Sysuimicrobiales; family Candidatus Sysuimicrobiaceae; genus Candidatus Caldifonticola; species Candidatus Caldifonticola tengchongensis. The sequence continues at coordinate 69,667 of JAVKGX010000008.1, read as the reverse complement.
ACACCCTGCGGTGGTACTCGCGCCCGAGCAAGCCCTCGGGGCGGATCAGCAACACCAGCAGGATGATCGCGAACGCCATCGTCGTCTTGAACTGAAACGAGACGTATCCCGCGAACAGACTTTCCGCGATCCCCAGGAAGAATCCTCCCAACACGGCCCCCGGCGCGCTGTCCATGCCGCCGACCACCGCGGCCGCAAACCCCTTGAGGAATGGATCCAGCATCATGAACGGATCGAGGTACACCACCGGTGCCACCAGGATCCCCGCCGCTCCTCCCAGGACCGATGCCGTCGCCCAGGTGAAGGCGTGGATCCGCCGCGCGGGAATCCCCAAAGCCTGGGCGGCATCGGCGTTCTGAGCGACTGCCCGCATCGCCAGCCCGATCCGGGTGTGCTGAATGAGTCCGTACAGCGCTGCCATCAGCAGAAGACTGATCACGATCGTGCCCAGGTGCATCTCGCTGACGATGAGCGTACCCACGCGGTAGACACGGGTGTCCGACAGCGGGAAGGGAAAGATCTGGGTGTCCGTACCCCAGATCACCTGCACAAGACCGCTCAGCACGAGGGCCAGCCCCAACGTGAAGACCACCTTGCCCAGCAGGGTGGCTTCCTTGGCCGGTCGCAGGACGAAATAGTAAAAGGCCGCTCCCAGCACGGCGACCGCGCCCAGGCCACCCAGGACGGCGGCGGAAAACGTCGCGCCGCGCACCAACAGCAGAAAGGCCACGAACGCCGCCAGCGTGGCCACGTCCCCGTGTGCGAAGTTGAGGACCCGCGAGCTGCGGTACAGGAGCACGATCCCCAGGGCCACGAGCGCGTACAGGCTCCCGGTGGCCAGTCCTCCCACGACGTACTGGGCTGCCTGCATCATAGCGGCCACGTCTTGAAGTACCACTTGATGCGCAGCCAGCGGCCGTACAGTCCCCGCGGCTCGATCGCCATCATCAACAGGATCGCACCGCCGTACAGGATCGGCAGCCACTGCTTGGCGCCGGACAGGTAGTGGGGGAGGACGGTGAGGACAGCGGCGCCGACGATCGCCCCGGGCACCGTGCCCAACCCTCCGACGACGATCATCGCCAGATACGTCACCGACTCGAGGAACGTAAACGACTGCGGCTCCAAATGGCGCAGTGCCTGGGCCACGACCGCACCGGCGGTACCCGCATAGGCCGCGCTGACCGCGAACGCCAGCGTCTTGTACCGCGTCAGGTTCACCCCGGCGACCGTGGCGGCGATGTCGCTGTCCCGGATCGCCACGAGCGCACGCCCCACGTGGGAGCGTACGAGGTTGAACGCGACCCAGCACAGCAACACTGCGGCTGCGACCGCCACATAGTACAGTTCCTGCGTGGACGTCAGCCCCCCGATGCCCAGCGACAGGGGCTCGACGGCCAGCCCCATCCGCCCTCCGGACAGCGCCGTCCAGTTCGTGAGCACCTGATAGACCGCGATGCCGAACCCCAAAGTCGCAATCGCCAGGTACGGTCCGGTCAGGCGCAGCGCCGGAAGACCGACGAGGAACCCGAAGCCGGCGCTGATGGCCGCCGCACCCATCCAGGCGACGTACCAGGGAAGGTCGGCCCGCGCGGCCAGCAGCCCAGACGCGTACGCGCCGATCGCGACGAACCCCCCGTGACCCAACGAAATCAGCCCGGTGAATCCGACGAGCAGGTTGAGGCCGACCGCCACGATGACGTTGGCCGCCATGAGAATTCCGATGAACAAGAGGTAGCCCAGACCCCACCGGGGGAGGAATAGGGGCAGGGCGACCAACCCGGCAAGGAGGAGCACGACCGCTGACCAGCCTGCGGTGCCCTTGACGAGGAACAGGTCCTCTTCGTATCGCTCGACGAGGTTGTGCGCGCGCCCCATGTCTGCGACCGGACGTCCGACGCAGCTTCGCAGAATTTGTTCGCCCCACACACCGACTCCTACCTGCGTGGACCCCGATATGCGCCAACCTTCCGGCCCCACCGGGAGGATGCCGCGTCGCCCGGCCGGAAAGTAGACCGAACGGGAGCAACCACGTTGATCCGACGTCGCGCGACCGTCGCAGCCATCTGTCTGTTCGTCGCGGCATCCGCCGCAGCCGCGCAGGGCACCCCGACCGACCTCCGCGGTCACTGGGCCGAGGGTCGGATCGGCACGCTGCTCGGCCGCGGAATCGTCGAACTCTACGCGGACGGACGGTTCCGTCCCGAGGAGCCGATCAGCCGGGCGCGGTTCGCCCGCTGGCTGGTCGCCGCCAGGGGCCTACCCCTCGAACGGCCACAGCTTCCCACCTTCAGGGACGTGACCCGCGCAGACTGGTTCTTCCCGTACGCGGAAACCGCGGCGGCACACGGTATCCTCGACGGGGACAACAACCGGGGCACGGCCTCCTTCTTCCGGCCCACCGAGCTCCTGACACGCGAGGAAGCGATCCACTGGACGGTGCGGGCGATGGGATACGGATGGGAGGCCGAGCGCCTGGCAGCCGTCTACCTGCCCGTGGTAGACGCCGCGGACGTCACCGCGTCCCGCAGGGGCTCTGTGGCCGTCGCGCTGCTCGCCCGACCCCCGTTGCTGCGCGAGCCCACCACCGACCGGGTGCGCGCGCGCGCTCCGATGACGCGCGCCGAAGGCGCGTCCTTGGTCTGGGCGTATCTGCAGGCCGTCAAAACCGGGATCCGGCTGCAGACCGAAGAACACATCGAGCCCGGCCTCCGGCTGGTCACCGAGAAGCGCGGTGTGCTGCGGACGCCCCCTGTGTGGCGAGTGCAGATCGGTGCGTTCGCCAGCGAGGAGAACGCCCGCCGCCTGGCTGACCAGATGCGCTCCCGGGGCCTTCCGACGTTCGTGGACTTCCTCGACGGACTGCACAAGGTGCGCGTGGGCAGTTTCGCCACCCGGCAGGCAGCGGAGACGTTGCGGGCCCGGTTGGCCGAGGAGGGACTCCCGACCTGGTTGATCTCGACGCTGCGCGACTTCGAAGCGCTGCCCGGTCCCCACCGGGTGGCAGTCCTGCAGGTCCAGCCGGACGCAGCGGCCCTGGTGCCCGCGCTGGCGGGCGAACGGGTGATCGGGAGAGAGCGAACCTCGGCCATCGCCACGCGGCGGGGTGCGGTCGCAGCCGTCAACGGCGGCTTCTTCGCCCCCGACGGTGACCCGATCGGGGGACTGGCGATCGACGGGGAGTGGATCAGCGAACCCATTCCCCACAGGTCCTGCGTAGGCATCGGCGAATACGGAGGGTTGCTCTTCGACGTCTTGGGTTGGCGCGGGGAAGTGTCCACGCCCTACGGCTTGCTGGCGCTGTCGGGGATCAACCGCGCGCGGCGGGCGGACGAGACGATCCTGTACACGCCGCGCTACGACGCCACTACGCGGACGAACTTCGCGGGCATCGAGGTGGTCGTTGGTGGTGGCGTCGTGCAGCAGGTGCGGGTGGGCGCGGGCAACTCGACGATTCCCGCCGACGGATTCGTGCTTTCCGGACACGGCGCCGCCCGCGCGGCCCTGTCAGTGCTCCAACCCGGCGATCCCGTCGGCGTCACGATCTCCGTGTTACCTGCCTCCGCCGACCCGCGCTGGCAACAGGTTCGCCACGCGGTGTGCGGAGGGCCGCGGCTGCTCAGCGCAGGTCAGGTGATCGCAACCGGCGAGGGATTCACGGCCTGGTTCCTCAATCGCCGGCATCCGCGCACCGCGATAGGTCGGACGCCCGACGGCACCATCATCCTGCTGGTCGCCGACGGACGCTCACCGTACCACGCGCTGGGGATGACTGCGGCGGAGCTGGCGCTCGAACTCCGGCGATGGGGCGCCGCCGATGCCGTCAACCTCGATGGCGGCGGGTCGTCGACGATGGTCGTACGCGGCCGGCTGGTCAACCTACCGTCCGACGAGACCGGCGAACGCCCGGTGGGCGACGCGCTGCTGGTTCTGCGCCGTTGACCCCTGCGCGGGCCCTGCGCGTGCCAGGCACCGCGGGGTGGGACTCTGGCGCCCCGGCCGCAGCAGACTTTCGGACCTCTTCCGGTGCCTGGCACCGCCGGAGGCACGCGGGATGGGGCCGTCTCAGCGCCGGTTCCGGCCGTCCGTGCCGGACGAGTCCCCTGCCCCGATCGCGCTGACCCACGTCAGGTCCTCGGGCCTCACGGATCCCAGGATCGCGGCGGCCTCACTCGGGTCAACGAGCCGCCATCGCCGAGTCTCGTACTCGGGGTAGCTGCTCCACTGGTACAGTCCGGGATGCGCCACCAGGCCAGCCCGGACCGGGTTGTCGTGCACGTAGCGTACGAGCGCCCACAGGTAGCGCTCCGCAAGACACAGTCTTGCAAAGTAGCGTGCCTCGAAGACGTGCCCTTTTAGACCGCGCCGCCGGTTCCAGTTGCGGGCGAACGTCCCCTGGACAGCGTGCATCACATTCCCCAACGGCATCCTCCCGGTCCGCACCAGGAGGTGCAGATGGTTGGGCATGAGCGCGTATGCGAGGATCCGAACCTCCCACCGGGCAGCGGCGCGAGCCAGTAGGTGGAGGTAGGTACCGTAGTCCTGCGCATCCCAGAAGATCTTCTGCCCCCGGTTCCCACGGGCGGTGACGTTGTAGACGCCCCCGGGAACTTCGACTCTCGGCGGCCGTGGCATGGCTACTCCCTCCGGGCCGTCTTTGTCTAGTCCCGACACAATGAACGCGCGGGCTGCCTCGATTCGCTCATTGCGTACCTGGCACGCTGCACCGTGCCTGGCACGGGGACCTCGTTGCGTACCTGGCACGCTGCACCGTGCCTGGCACGGGGGCTCGCACGGCCCGCGGGAATTTGCTGGGACTGTGCCTGGCATGGGACTGTGCCTGGCACCGGGCAGGGCACAGGGCAGGGACCGGTGCGTCAGTGGGCGTGACCCCCGACGTGCTCCCCCTTGAGGGTCCAAGCCGCCAGGGCGGTCGTGATGGGGACGGCCAGGATCAGCGCGATGCTGCCGACCGCGGCGCGCACCACTTCCTCGCCGATATACTCGCTGTTGAGCGTCACCCAAAGGGGCTGGCCGCGGTCCACCGTGAACAGGATGAACAGGGGAAGTGAAGCCCCCGCATACGCCAAGACGAGGGTGTTCACCAGCGCGGTGATGTGCTCCTGGCCCACTGCCAGGCCACGTCGGTACAGCTCCCGGAACGACAGCGTGGGGTTGGCGTGCTTGAGCTCGGCGACCACGGCCGCCTGGGCCGTCGTGATGTCGTCGAGGACCCCCAACGCCCCCAGGATGATCCCGCCCAACAGCAGCCCCCTCAGGTTGACCGTCTGCAGGAGACCCAGCTGCAGGTAGAACGCCTCCTCCTTGCCGGCCCCGAACAACTTGGCCAACGAGACGAACCCCATCGCCAGCCCCGCGGCAACCGCCAGCGTCAGCACCGTACTGACGATCGCGACCGTGGTCCGCAGGTAGAAGCCGTGCGCGAGGTAGATCGAGACCACCGCGATCACCAGCGCCGCTAGCATCGTCACCACCAGTGGGTTTGCGCCCGCCATGATCTGCGGGACCACGAACTGCACGAGCACCAGCAGGCTGAGGCTCAGACCCAACAAGGCCGTCATCCCACGCCACCGCGCGAACGCCAAGGCCAGACCGAAGAACAGCGCCAACACGACGCCCATCCACGGGAGCCTGTACCGGTCGACGACGAACGCCTCCCCGGCGGGAGCGGTCCTGACCAGGACGACCCGCTCCCCCTCGCGTAGGCGCTGGGCCTGGGGAACGTTGAACGCCTCCCCGAATTCGGCCTCCGTCTCCTGGCCTCGGTCCGGACCTCCGGTGATCTGCACACGGACCACTTGGTAGGACTGGCGGAAACCGCCCAGGTCGCGCTCGCCCTCTTCGACGATCTCGACGACACGCGCCGGATCGAACGCATCCACGCTCTGTGCACCGGCCGGTCCGGGCGACGCGCCCAGCGGCACCGTCGCGATCGCTGCGACGATGATCACGACCAAAACGACTGCGATCCACGCACACGATGCTACGCATCTGGACCACTTCGTCACGGCGTCACCTCACCTTCTGAATGTGCGGGTGGCAAATCCAACCGCCGCGCCGAGCAAACCACGTTGGGTGTGATAGACTGGGCGCGAGGTCTGGACCGCACGATGCGGAAGAACCCGACCCGAGGGATCGTCGTCGCGGTGTGGCTATGTGCCGTGCTGGCCGGCCCTCTGCTGGATCCGACCGCAGAGCGAGATCCGTATCACACCCACATTGTCATCGGCGGCGACGCGGCATCCCGGCAGCAGGCCCTCATCGAGCACCACCACCGTTCAGCGACCTCGCCGACTCGGGTGACACACCCCGAATCGCACCTGCAGGACGGAGTGCGCGTACTGTCGATTGGCATCCTCGGTGTCCTGGGACCACTCGTCGTAGGCATGGCCTCGCTCGTCGCAGCCATCCCCTCGAGTCCGCAGCTGTCGCCGCCCAGCCCCGGAGGACACGTCCTGTCGTTTGCGTTTCTCCTCCCGGCAGGCCCCACCCTCCCCGTTCCCGAACCGCCTCCGCGTCCCGCCTGATCTCGAACCAGTCCGAGCAGCGCCCAGTGGCACGGAGCCGGTGGCGCCCACAGTGACGCGAGATCAGGAGGCAAGCCATGAGACGACGTCTGTGGTTGTTCATCACCGCAACCCTGCTGACCGGCGCGGCGATGATCGCAACCCTGATTTCTTGGACCCCGCAGCAAGCTTCGGCACACCAGACGAAGGAGGTGGGCGGGGGTCGTTACAGGGTGATCGTCGGCATGGTTCGTGAACCCTCCTTCACCAACGAGCGGAACGGCCTGGACCTGATCGTCCGCACCGCCGACAACCAGCCGGGGGAGGGCCTGGAGAGGAGCGTCAACGCCGAGATCATCGCCCCGGACGGCGCGACGAGGCGCCGCTTCCAGATCCGACCGCAGCGCGGCCGGCCCGGCTACTACACGGACGACGTCCTGCTGGCCCGGCCCGGTGTGTACCGGATCCCCGTGTGGGGGAACATCGGCGACGTCTCCTTCGACGAGACGTTCGAGACGCACGAAGTGCGGCCGCTCAGCACGTTGCGGTTCCCGTGATGCGAGGGCCAACACTCTTCGCTGCCGGGATTGCTGTCGCGGTCGTCGCGGCTGTCCTCGGCATCGATGCCGCTGCAGCCCACTCGTACCTGAGGATGTCAGTGCCGGCTGACGGGGCCGTGGTGACCACCCCGCCGCGCGAGGTACGCTTGGTGTTTAGCGAACCCGTCGAGGTGCGCTTCAGCATCTTCAGGGTGTATCCGCTGAACGCGCCCGCTGGCGCGAACCGCCAGCAACTGAACAGGATCGCAGCGTTGCTGGTCAACGAGGTGCTGCGCCGGCGCGGCGACGAGACGGCGCGCGCCGACGACGGCCTGGCAACGACCGATCGCGTAAGCGCACAGATCGTGATCCGGCTCAAGGAGAACCTGACGCCTGGGCACTTCGTCGTCATGTGGCGCGTGCTGTCGATCGACACGCACACGACGCAGGGGTTCTTCGTGTTCACGTACCGGCCGGCAGGCAGGAGTGGAGGCGGGGGTTAGGACTGCACTCTATCTGGGCGCGGTCCTGCTCGCCGGCGGGGGTTTCTTCGCGCGCTGGATCGCGCCGCCCGTCGACGATGCGACCGCACGCCGTCTGGTCAACGGTCTGCACGTCGGGGGCGGGCTGATCGTCTTCGCGAGCCTGGCCGACGTTGTCCTCGCCGTCTACGGGTTGCAGGCACGGTTAGACCTGGATCTTTTCGCCGGCTACCTGGGCGGGAGCCGGCACGGGATTGCAACGCTGCTGCGGATCGGGCTCGTGCTGCTCCTGCTCGGGTCCGGACTTGTGGGCAGCTCGGGGAACGCCGTCAGCGGTGCCGCTTTCGCAGTCGCCGCGCTGGGCCTGTTCGGTACGATCAGCTGGACGTCGCACGCGGGTGCGGCCGGCTGGGGACCGTTGCTCGCCGATGTGGTGCACCTGGCCTGCGCGGTCGGTTGGGGAGGGGCACTGGTGTACTTTGCTGCCCTACCCCCGCGCGGACATCCCGACCGGCTGGCCCGAGCAGCCCGACGCCTCTCGGCCGTCGGAGCAGCCGGTGTCGTCCTGCTCGTGGGAACGGGTCTGTACGCTGCGTTCGTGCACCTGTGGGGAGTGGAGGCTCTCACGGGGACGACGTACGGGAGGGCGCTGCTGTACAAACTGGGGCTGGTGGTCGCTGTCTGGTCCGTGGCCGCTGCGAACCGGTGGCGGCTGCTCCCGACGGTGCTCCGGGGCGGGTCGCCGACGTCCTTCGTGCTGGGCGTACGTGCGGAGGCTGCGCTGTTGGTCGCGGTGTTCGCGCTCACCGGCACGCTCACCAGTCAGGCACCGCCCGAGCGGGCCGAGGTGCGGGAGTCGATCTCGTTCGAGCAACAGGCTGGAGATTGGGTCGTGCGGGGTCGGCTGGACCCCGCACGCGGAGGCTTCGAGATCCGCTTCACGGCCCGGACCCGCGCGGGGGACGTACCCGACCCGTCGCGGGTTCGTGTACTCGCCGAGATGATCGGGCACCGCATGCCGCCGGTCCACGTCCCGGTGCAGCAGGTCACGGCCGGGACGTTTCGCGGCCGTGCGGTGCTTCCGATGGGAGGCCCGTGGCAGATGGAGATCGCCCTGCCGGATGGGACGGCGCGGGTTCACCTTCTGGCACTGCGCGTGGAGGGTGTGCGATGAACACGTCGTTCCTGGTGAACGGCCTGGGAGCGATGTCCGACGCGGCGGTTGTCGTCGGCATCCTCGTCGCCCTGGCCGGCGCCGGGCTCGCGGTGCACGCGGCGGCGACTCGGGCGCACCGAACCGTGCGAGGGCGGTCGGCGATCGCAGCGGGAATCGTGACCTTCGGACTGGGTGTGCTCGTGGTCCGCGGCTCGCTCGCGCCGCCGGTCGACCCGTTCGCCCTGCGCAACCCGTTTCCGGCCACGTTCGAGTCGGTGGCGATCGGAGAGCGCGTCTACCGACAGAACTGCGAGGTCTGTCACGGCCCGGAGGGTGCCGGCGACGGCCCCCTGGCGGCGACGCTGCGTCCGCGGCCGGTGGACTTCCGGGTGCACATGGCGATGGGACACCCCGACGGGCAACTGTTCTTGTGGATCAGCAACGGCATTCCCGGCACGGCGATGCCGGCCTGGCGCGGCCGGCTCACCGAGGAGGAGCGCTGGCACGTCATCAACTTCATCCGCAGCCTGGCGCCTGTGGACCGTTGAAGGGTGTGGGGGAACTTGTAACGGGATGGTGGTAGTGTGAGTAGGAGTCGCGACACCGGCACCGCCGGGATCTGCCGAGGACTAGAGGGATGCGGACCTACCGTATCGCCGCCTGCCTGATCCTCCTGTTGACGGGGGCCGCATGCGCCACCGCGCTGGCCCATGCAAGGCTGCTGAAGTCCGAGCCCCGCCACGGTGCGACCCTGCGCTCGCCTCCTCGCGTCGTGCGCGCGTGGTTCAACGAGGAACTCGATCCGGCCACGAGCGCGATCTCCGTGTGGGACGGCCGCGGTCGGCGCGTGGACGACGGTAAAGGCGGCGTCGAGCTGGACAACCTGGACCGCAACACGATGGCCGCACGCCTGCGTCCGGTCGGTGCCGGCCGGTACACAGTCCGGTGGAAGGCTGTCTCCGCCGACGACGGTTACGTGGCCCGGGGAGAGTTCCGGTTCACCGTGAGGCCCTGATGAGCCTTCCCTCCCGCGCCACGCCTGCGCTGCTGGCCATCGTCATCACCCTATGGGTCGGAACGCCCGTCTTGGCCCACGGCATCCTGCAGAGCGCGAACCCGCCCAATGGCGCCTCCCTCGCCGAGCCTCCGTCGCGGGTGGTGCTGACCTTCAGCGAGCCGGTCCACCTCACCCTCAGTTCGGCCGAAGTCCTGGACCCTTCGGGAGCCATCCGCTCGACGGGCCACTCGGTCTCCGAGGATGGCCGAACCATCACCGTGTCACTGCCGCCCCTCCCTCAAGGCTCCTACACGGTGCGCTGGCGGGTGCTCTCGCAGGTGGACGGACACACCACGAGCGGGCTGCTGGTCTTCGGCGTCGGGGAGGCCCCCGCCGGTGCGGTGGTGACGGGCCCGGCCCCCCCGCCGCCCGCGCAGGTGGCCTTTCGATGGATCGGATACCTCGCCGTCACCTTGTTGGCCGGGGTCGTCTTCTTCCGGCGATTCGCCCTCCAGCCTGGTGCCGTTCCGACGGACGTCGAGGACCGGCTCGTCCGGCTCGCCAGGTTCGCCGCGACCGCGGTCATCATCGGCACGGTAGCCGAGTTCGGCGTCAACGCCTCGGTCTTGGTCGGGGCTCCGATCTGGACTGTCTTACGCGAGCGCTTACTGTGGACGCTGCTGGCCACCACGCAGGCCGGGTTGAGCGTTCTGGTGCGCCTGAGCATGGCAGCGCTGTTGCTCGCACCGGCGACGCGCCCGGGACGCGTCGCGCAGCTGGCTGCTGTATTCGCCGTTGCGTTTCTGTCGCTGGTGGCCGGGCTGTCCGGGGGTCCGTCCGGACTGGTCTCCGCGGCCCACCTGCCGCACCTGCTGCTGGCCATCGGCGTCGCGATCGTGGGAGCACAGGTGGCGCTTGAACGCGCCCGAGAGGACACGGCGGACTGGACGCCGGTGCTGGCGGCGGGTGTCCTGCTGTTCAGCCTGACGGTCAACGCGCACGCTTGGGGTGCAGGACCGGTCGCGGTGGCCGCCGACTGGATCCACCTCGTCGCGGCTTCGGTGTGGATCGGGGGGCTACCGTGCCTGTGGGTGGTTCTGCGGACGGAAGCGGAAGACGCCGCCGTGCATCCTGCCCTCGCGCGGAGGTTCTCTCGGCTGGCGGGCTGGAGCCTGGCAGTACTCCTCGTGACGGGCGCGTACGCAGCGTGGTTGCACGTTCCGGACCTGGCGGCTCTGCGCAACAGCCTCTACGGCCGCTCGCTGGCGGTGAAGGTGGTGCTCGTGGTGGGTCTGACCGCGCTGGGAGCGCTCAACCGCTTCTGGCTCCTGCCGCGGCTGGGTGGAGGGGTCACTGGGCCGGCCGCGCGGAAGCGGTTTGTCGCCTTGGTCGGCGCCGAGGGCGCCCTCGGTGCCGCGGTGCTGCTCGCCGTAGCCGTGCTGACGATCACACCCCCTGCCCGCACCGTCCAACGCCCGGCCGAACGTCCTCCGCTGGCCCTGGCGGGCGCAGCCGGCGACGTGCACGTGCGGCTGGAAGTCGCACCCGGCACACCCGGATGGAACCGGTTCGTGGTGACCGTGCGTGACCCGTCCGGTCAGCCCGTGGACGTAGACCGCGTGCTGCTGCGGCTGCGCAAGCTCGACGAGGACGTCGCGCCGGCGACGTTGGTGCTGGCGCGTACCGATCCCGGAGTCTACGCTGTCGACGGCGGCGCTGTGGGCCTACCTGGCTACTGGGAGATCGAGGTGCTGCTGCGGCGTACCGGACGCGCCGATGCGGGGACCAGCTTCCCGCACCTGGCCGGACAGATACGCTGGGCGTCAGACCTCGACGCGTTCCGTCTGCTGCGGCGCGCCCAGCTGACGATCGAAGGCCTCAGGACATGGCGGGAGACCGAACAGCTCACCGACGGCGCGTCCGGCTTCGTCGTCACGCGCTACGCGTTTCAGCGACCGGATCGCGCGCGCCTGGAATCCGCCGACGGCACCACCGTCGTCCTGATCGGCGCCACGCGCTACCTCCGACGGCCTGGCGGCGCGTGGACGCGCGACGTGCTGCCCGAGCCCTTCTCCGCACGCGGGCCGGCCGTCTACATGCAAGGCGTGGAGCACGCCACCCTCGGGCGCGAGGACCGGTGCGAGCAGGAGATGTGTCGCGTCGTCCTGTGGCAGACTCCCGACGGCACGGCGGCCATGGCCGCTTGGATCGGGAACCGGACCTTCCGTGTGCACAAGCTGCTCATGGCCGCGCCCTCGCACTACATGACCTCTCGCCTGTTCGACTTCAACGCTCCGCTGACCGTGGAGGCCCCGGAGTGACCGCCCGGCGTGCTTTGCCTACCTACTCGCCAGTGCGCTGATCCGTTCACGGGTCTCCTCGTCGAACCAGGGAGGGTCGCCGGCGACGGCGCTCTCGGTCATCCGTCCCGGCCGGGACGTGGCCGGAATAACCACATGGACCCGCGCGTCGCTGGCGATCCACTTGAGCAGCACCTGCGCCCACGTCTGGACGCCGAACGGTTCGAACCGTCGGAGCTCCGAGACCGGCGGGCTGCGGCGGGCCAACCCTCCCCCTCCCAGCGGCCGCATCACGATGACGCCGATCCCCAGCTGTTGCGCCCGCGGCAGCACCTCACGCTCGACGGCCCTGTCCGCCGCGTTGTACGGGACCTGTACGCAATGTACCCGCCCGCTCTCCATCCAGCGGATGATCTCGGCCAAGGCGGCGTGGGTGTAGTGCGTCACACCGATCGCGCGCACCTGCCCGCGCACGTGCAGATCCTCCAGATAGGATAGGTGGCGTTCGGTCGACACGAGGTTGTGGACCTGGTAGACGTCGACCCGCCCGCCGAACCACCGCAGCGCGCGCTCGATCTGCCGCCGCCCTTCCGCTTCGGTTTCGGCCCAGACCTTCGTCGCGACGGTCACCGTGTCGCGCATGGGTCGGACGGCGTCCGCGAGCACACGCTCCGCCTCACCGTACATCGGGGAGCTGTCGAAGAAGTTCGCGCCGGCTCGGACCGCCTCGTGTGCGATTTCGTGGCAAATGGCTTCTGCCTCGGCGTCGCGGACGTCAAACGTCTTCCACGTCCCCATCCCGATCACGGGGACGCTCAGTCCTGTGCGGCCCAAGAGTCGGCGTTCCATGGAATCCAGATCGGCCGGAAGGTGTCCGGCCCCCGGCCGCTCATCCCGCTCTCACGAGAAGGGCCGTCGCATCCATAGTTGTGTTACGTCACGAAGTCAGGGCGATCCCGCAGCAACGGAGGCCGCGTCGGCACAAGCGAGCCGTCCGCCGTCGACTCGACCGGGGAGGCCTCCTCGAACCACGAGGTGGGCGGCGTGTGACCCCAAAACGTGGCCCGGCGCGGGTCGTTGATCGACCAGCGAATCGGTGGCCAGTCGGGGTCGGCGATCAGGTAGTCCCCGGTGTACAGCTCGATCCGGTTCCCGTCGGGATCTCGCAGGTACAAGAACAACGCGTTCGACAGCCCATGCCGCCCCGGGCCACGCTCGATCCGGTCCGTCATGCCGGCAGCGGCGAGCACGTCGCAGGCCCGGATCACGCTCCACGGGTCCTGCACCCAGAAGCCGGCGTGGTGGACGCGGGGGCCGGTTCCGTTCATCAGAGCGATGTCGTGCACGTTCTGCTTGCGGTGCAACCAGATCGCCCACAGCTGCGGTGGATCGTCTGCGCTCTCCGTGTATTCGGAGCACGCGAAACCCAGCTCCTTCTGGTACCAGCGCGCGGCGGCTGAGACGTCGGGCACCTGGCAGTTGAAGTGATCCAACCTCATGACAAACGCACCGCGGTAGAGGTCGAACCGTTGCAGCAGGCGGTCGGCGCGGGCCATCTCGCTGTAGAACTCGACCGGAAGCCCCGATGGATCTTGCACGCGCAGCGCCCTGCCCTGCCCCGCCTCCTCTCCTTCGACCCATCGCGCAGGAAGGTCATTGCGCCGGTGCAGAAGTTCGATGCGTTCCAGGTCCTCACCGGAGGCGACACGAAACGCGATGTGTCCGACACCGGCGGAACCCGCGCGCCTCAGGGTGAGGCTGTGGTGTTCGAGCTCCTCGTAGCCGCGCAGATAGATGCGGTCGTGGTCGCGATCCTGCTCCACGAAGCCCAGCAAGTCCACGTAGAAGGATCGCGCACGCCCCAGGTCCGTCACGCGGAACTCGATGTGCCCGGCCCGACGGATGTCGAACGGGGGCCTTCCCGGCGTCAGGTCCACCGCGCCACCTCCCGACTCCCCCTAGTCCCCGTAGAAGATCTGCACCTCCTCCGGGTTCCAGACCTCCACCGGGTCACGCGGCGCGGTCTCCGCCTGGCGGAGGCGGTGATAGCGGCCCCCAAAGAACAGCAGCGGACTCAGCCGGCCCGGGGAACGGTGCAGCGCGAGCACGCGGCCCAAGAACAGCCGGTGGTCCCCACCCGGCAGGACATCGTGGACCGCGCACCCGACGGCCGCCAGCACGCCGACCAGACGCGGGCCCCCGACCCAGGGCTCGAAACGATACTCGGGCGGACGCTCGTGTGGCCAGGCTCCGGCGAAGTACTGCGACAGGGCCTGCTGCTCGTCCGTCAGGATGTTCAGCGCGAACCCGCCCGCACGCTGCAGGAAGTCGTTCATCCTGGCGCGCCGGTCGATGGACACGCAGACCAGCAGCGGGTCCAACGAAACCGACATCACGGCGTTGGCCGTCATCCCGTGCACGCCGTCGGCGCCGTGCGCGGTGACCACGGTGACGCCGGTGGCAAACAGCCCCATGACCCGGCGGAACTCTGCCGCGTCGACCCCTTGCGCCTGCCGGTCTGGTGCGAGGTTGTCGTCCTCCGTCACACGCCCTCTCCCTCAGAGCGCCACGACCCCGAGTCGTGCTTTCGCACTTCTGTCTGGGCTCTCTCCCCTGGCAGCGGGCTGTGGAGGACGGCTCACTCCCCTCCCACCTCCGCTGTCTGGGGTTCCAGGGTCTCGCGCTCTGCGCGCTCCAAGAACGCCCGCACGCGCTCCATGTAGGGCTTGCGGTCGTAGGAGTTGAACATCGCACCGGCCATCCGCACCGGATCGCCGAAGAAGAAGCGCTCGTACAGCACCTGCCGCGAACCGAACGCGCTGATCGCGATGTCCCACGCCAGGCGGAAGATCTTGATGCGGTCGATCGCATCCGCCCGCGCTGCCTGGTAGTAGCGGCGGATCGTCTCTGCCTGCGGACCCCTCACGTCCTTCTCGGTCGGGATGGCCATGAATCCCGACGCCCCCAACTGCTGCAGGATCTCCACCATCCGCGGGTACATGCGCGTATACACGTTGCGGGCGGCATCCAGCGGCGGCCACGCCGGCTGCACGACGCCCCAGCGATTGACCTGCGCCTCGACCTCGCTCGTGCGCAGGAACGCCCGCATCGCCTCCAAATTGATGATGATCTCCGCGATCTTCTCCTGCACGTGCTGGTACTGCTCGATTGCGATCGTGTCCACGATCAGCGAGGCGACGCCGAGCAGGAACTCGGTCTTGGCGACGTTCTTCGTGACCACCTGGTGCGCCATGTGGGCGACCGCCCCCGTCATGGCGAACGCGCGGTTGCACTTGTCGACGTCGCGCAGCAGGAACACACGTTCCCACGGCACCTGTACGTCGTCGAAGATCACGACCGCGTCCATTTCCTCGAAACGCGATCCGAGGGGGTGATCGAAGGGCGACTTGCCGTAGTCGAACGTCTCCCGACACAGGAAGCGCAGGCCCGGCGTGTCGTTGGGAATTGCGATCGCGAACGCGTACGGCGCGTCCTCCTCGCCGACCTTCAGCAGCGTAGACGGGAAGACCATGATCTCGTCGGACACAGGCAGCGTCGCCAGCATCCGAGCGCCGCGCACCACCAGCCCTCGGGCATTCTCCTCAACGATCCGCGCTGCCAGGAACGGGTCCGCCTGGCGGGCGGGGCCGACGGACCGGTTCGCCTGCGGGTTGATCAGCGTGTGGGTCAGACACAAATCGTTCTCTCGGACGTACTCGTAGTACCTGAGGATGTTCTCACCGAACCGCGGATCGTTCTCGGCGCAGTAGTCGGCCGCCGATGCGTAGCCGACCAGCGCGCGGTTCAGGTAGTCGGGTGTCCGTCCCATGAACCCGCCGGAGTAGTCGGCCCAGTGCTTCATCATCCGCCGCACGCGGACGAGGTCGTCCGGGGTCTGCGGCATCAGGAACGACAGCCCCACCGGATGGCCGCTGGACGGCGACGTGTAGGTCATCTCGTCGCGCAGCTTCGGGTCGTGCTGCATGTCGTACAAAGCGGCGATGCTGCGGACGATGTTTCGGAACGCTGGGTGCTCGACCGGATCGGAGACCCGCTGCCCTTCGATCCACAGCTCGCGCGGCCGGTTGCGGATGCCGTCGAGGAACTGCGCGCCCGTCCTTGCGCCCATGTTCGATTCCCTCCCGTGGTCCGTCACGGTCGCGGCGGACCCGCCGGCCGGCCGAGGCCCATCCGCGGGATGCCGTGTCGCCCCAACGCCACGTGAACCGTCTGATACTCAGTGTAAAACTCGAACGAGAACACTCCACCCTCGCGCCCGATCCCGCTGTGCTTCATGCCCCCGAAGGGGGTGCGGAGGTCCCGCACATTGTGTGAGTTCACCCACACCATCCCCGCTTCAATGGCCTGGGCTACGGTGTGCGCACGCCGGTTGTCCCGGGTCCAAAGGTACGCTGCGAGACCGTACCGCACACCGTTGGCGATTCGGATGGCCTCCTCCTCCGTCCCGAACGGCAGCACCGCGAGTACGGGGCCGAAGATTTCCTCCTGTTCGATTCGGGTGCCGGGTCGCACGTCAGTGATCAAGGTCGGCTCGAAGTAGTTGCCCCGCTCCAGACCCGGCGGGCGGTCGCCGCCCAAGAGGATCCGCGCGCCCTCCTCTCGTGCCACGTCTATGTAGCCGCGCACCCGCTCCCAGTGGTCGGGATGGATCAGGGGGCCGACCTCCGTCTCGGGGTCGAACGGATCGCCCACCCGGAGGCTTGCCACGCGCTCTCGCAACTGCGACAGGAAGATGTCGTAGATCGGCCGCTCCAGCAGCAGCCTCGACCCTGCCGTGCACCGTTCCCCGTTCAAAGAGAAGATCATGAAGATGGCCGCGTCCAGCGCGCGCTCCAGATCGGCGTCCGCGAAGACAATCGTGGGGTTCTTCCCACCCAGTTCCATCGAAAACCGCTTCAGCGTCGCAGCACCGTTGCGCATGATCTCCATGCCGGTCCGGGTCTCGCCGGTGAACGAGATCAGCTGGACCATGGGATGGGCCACGAGAGCGGCACCCGCCGTCTCCCCGAAACCATGGACGACGTTGAACACACCGGGTGGAAGATCTGCCTGCTGGATGATCCGGGCGAGTTTCGTCGCCGAAAGCGGCGACCATTCGGCCGGCTTCAAAACGCAGGTGTTGCCGGCGGCCAGGCACGGTGCGACCTTCCAAGTCTCGAGCATGAACGGCGTGTTCCACGGCGTGATCAGCCCCGCCACCCCCACCGGGTGCCGGACGGTGTAGTTCAAGAACTCCCCGTCTTTCGGATAGGACTCGCCCTGGATGCGGGTGGCCATCTCGGCGAAAAAGTAGAAGTTCTCCGCCGCGCGCGGGATCTGCGCACCTCCGGACTGGGAGATCGGCAACCCGGTGTCCAAGGTCTCCAGCCACCCGATCTCCTCGACGTGGGCGTTGATGAGGTCGCCGATGCGCCGCAGGTACTTGGCCCGCTCAGCGGCCCGCATCCGTGGCCAGGGGCCCTCGTCGAACGCCGTCCGCGCCGCGCGCACCGCTCGATCGATGTCCTCCGCCGTCCCCTCGGTCACCTCCGTGATCGGTTCGTTCGTCGCGGGGTTCAGCGTCTCGAACACCCGCCCCGCGACGCCGTCGACGAACTCTCCGGCGATAAAGTGTCTGGCAGGTTCGAGCGACGCCGATGGCTGCCTGCGCACCGTCAAGCGGTCCTCCTCACTGGGCCCTGCGCGTCTTCCTCGGAGATCACGCGGTTCTCGAGGACCCCGATCCCCTCGATCTCCATCCGCATCACGTCCCCTGGACGGACGTGCGAGATCCCCTTCGGTGTACCCGTCAGGATGAGGTCGTCCGGTTCGAGCGTCATGATCGAGGAGATGAACTCCACCAGATCGGGAACGCGGTGGATCAGTTGGGCGGTCGTGCCCTCCTGGCGCAGCTCACCGTTCACGTACGCCCGCAGCGTCAAGCGGTGCGGATCCCCGATCTCCCCCTCGACGACCCACGGGCCGACCGGTCCGAAGGTATCGTATCCCTTCGCGCGCACCGGGGGGCGGTAGAAGTTCCGGACGAAATCCCTCGCGGTCACGTCGTTGAAGATCGTGTACCCGCGGACGACCTCGTACGCGTCGGCGGCCCGGACGCGCCGGCACGTGCGGCCGATCACGACTGCCAGCTCGACCTCGTAGTGCAGGTACTCGACCCCAGACGGGTAGACGACGGGCGCGCGATGCCCGATCAGCGCCGAGAGCGGCTTGAAGAACAGTGCCGGCTCTTCGGGCGGAGTCATCCCGAGTTCGACCGCGTGGTCGGCGTAGTTCAGTGCCAGCCCGACCACCTTCGTCGGCACCACCGGCGGCAGCCACACCACCGCGTCCGGGTCGTAGGCGCGGCCTCCACGGTCGAACAGCAACCCGTCGCGCAACTCCCCGACGTGAACCGTGCCCTCGGTCGCGAAGCGGACCTGCTTCATGACGATCGGTGTTGCGCGGCGGATGGCCAGTGGGGGGCTACAGGATCCCCCAGCAGCCCGTAAGCGCGCAGCGCATCCCGAATCCTCCCGCGGTTCTCCTCTGAGGGCATGACCAGCGGGAGCCGGATCTCGGGCGCGATGCGGCCGAGCAGGCTCAGAGCGTACTTCACGGGACCGGGGTTGGTCTCGACGAACAGCACGTCATTGAGCGGCATCAATTCGTAGTGCAGATCCAAAGCGGCCCGCCAGTCACCTTCCTGCCACAGCTCGTACATCCGGGCGACGCGATCCGGCACCAGATTCGCCGTCGCGCTGATGAACCCGGAGCCGCCGATCGTCAGCATCGGATAGCAGAGCAGCTCGATGCCGCTGAAAAGGAGGAAGTCACGCCCGCAGCGCAGCAGGACGCGGTTGACGTGCTCGAAATCCTTGTTCGACTCCTTCACCCCGACGATGTTGTCGCAATCCCGTCGCAGGCGCGCCAGCGTCTCGACCTCCAGGTTGACGGCCGTACGGCCCGGGATGTTGTAGACGATCACCGGCAGCCGGGTGGACCTGGCCACGGTCCGGAAATGCTCGTACAGTCCACGTTGGGTCGGGCGCACGTGGTAGGGGACGATGACGAGGACGGCATCGGCTCCGAGGCGCTCGGCGTGGGCGGTCAATCGCAGCGTCTCCTCGTGGTTGTTCGAACCCGTTCCCGGCACGACGGGAACCCGCCCTGCCGACGTCCGCACCGCGATCTCGATCACCCGTTCGCGTTCTTCGACCACCAGCGATGTCGGCTCCCCGGTCGTGCCCGTGACTGAGATCCCGTGGCTGCCGGACGCGATCTGCCACTCGATGAGAGCGCGCAACGCCTCCTCGTCTACACGCCCGTCTCGGAAGGGCGTCACGAGGGGGACGATCGAACCCCGCAACCGACTCAGATCCGCCATCGCCTGTCCACCGCAGCGACCCAGCCAGGGGCGCCAATCTAGCGTATCACGTACCCGAAGCACGATATCGGGCCGGCGCCTCCCCTCGGTACTCCCTAGCGAACCGTCACGCGGATCGTGTGGTAGCCCGTGGCCCCGTCGGGCAACGGCGGAGAGACCTTCGCTTCCTGGAGGGTGCCGACGCCGTCGCGTGCGCGAACCTTCAACGTGTAGCGGCCCGGCTTCGCGTCCCAGAACACTCCCCACAGTACCCAGGAGTGCTTGCCCATGGCCGGCTTCACCTCGGCGCGCCGCCACGTCCTGCCGTCGTCGAAGCTTACCTCCACCATCGAGATTCCGCGGTCGCCCGCGTACGCGACCCCGCCGACACCGATCGGACCCGCCGGGAGGGATGCCCCGTGGGTCGGGGTCGTGAACTTGGACATGGTCTTCACGACGGCTTCGTCCGACCAGCCCTGCGCCTCCCAATACCCGACATGGTCCTTGTCGGTCAGTTCCAGTTTCGTGATCCACTTGGGATTCTTCATCCCGAACAGTCCCGGAATCACCGCGCGTAGCGGAAACCCGTGCTTGCGGGGCAAGATCCCGCCGTTCATCTCGTACGCCAAGAACGCGTCGGGTTCCATCAGGTCCGCGAGCGGCACGGCCGTGTGGTAGCCGTCTGCGGATCGAAAGACCACCTTGTGCGCCTCCCGCTTGGGCCTCGCGCGAGAGAGGAGATCGCGAACCCGAACGCCCTTCCAGATCGTGTTGCCGATCAGGTCGCCGCCAACGGGGTTGCTGATGCACGCAAACGTATGGGGGCGAGAAAACGTCGGAAGGCTCTTGAGGTCGTCGATCGTCAGGCGCAGCGGGTTTTCTACCAGCCCGGAGACCTCCAGTGTCCAGTTCCGGATGTTGACGTCGGGGTCGAAGAAGTTCTTGCTCACCGTGTAGAAGCGGTCGTTCGGTGTGATCTCGGGTGGGATCCCCTGGATCCGTGAGATCACCGACTGCGCCCACGCCGCCGTGTGCGAGACGAGATGGGACAACCACGTCGCGAGCGCCGACCCGGCGGCCAGCCCACCGACGATAGCAAGGCATCGGGTCAGGATTTCACGCCGGCTCACGCGCTCGTCGCCGTCCGCGGTTGCTGCGCGGAACGGTGGCTGTCCCCCCTGTCCACCGGCCCTTCCCTGTTGGAGGCCACGACCCGGCGGCGTTGGCTCCGTCGGAGGGGCGCGCCGAGGTGAGGGCTTTCCCGCCACCAGATAGCCGATGCCGATACCGTACAGCGCGCTCCCGGCCAGCAGCATCGCCCACACCGACGGTACGGGTCCTGCACCCGTGCCCATCCAACCGCCTCCGAACAGCGGTACCAGGACGACGCCCCACGCGAGCCATGCGGCTGCCGCGACGAGCGCACCGGCCCGCAGACCCCGCAAGCCCCGCGCCGCGAGCACGCCGTGCGCCGCAAGCGCGCCGGCTCCTGCGATCCCCGCGATGACCAGGTTCGCCGACATCAGCGCGAAGAGCTTGCCGAAGTGCTCGATGCCGAAGTGGCGGCGGCCGAAATCCTCGAACGCATTCACGAGGATCGAGAACCACACGGGGGGCAGCATGCGAAACATCCGCTCGCCCAGCAATTCCACCGGGATGCGAACCCCCAGCGCGTCGCGCAGCCACAAGGGGACTCCCCACGGTGCGGATCCGATCGTGAATCCGCCGAAACCTGTCAGGCCCAGGACCACGCCGTAAACGAACCTCACCCCGGACGGGCGCATGCGACGGCCTCCTACCGCAAGCTTACTCCTACCGTGCGGCAACTGTGTAAAGATCCGGCTTCGACTTCTCAGCCGAGGACTTCGGGGTTACGTCGCCGCACGCGTCCGGGGTGGGGTGCGCAGCGAGCGTGCGCCGAGGACTGCGGAACGCAGGGTTCGTCGTCCGTCGAGCAACCCAGAGGGGACCGAAAACGAACCGATGCCCAGGAGGTGAACGTCTCAATCTTGTCGGAGGGGCTGGGCGATGCGGCGCCGAGGCCGTGCGTCAGGCGCGCTCGCCGATAGGCGTCTCGATGCCGGCGACCTCGCCCTGCCGGATCTTGGCGATCTGGACCAGCCACTCCGGCTCTTCGTAGACGTAATCCTTGCGCAGCGGGTGACCCTTCCAGTCGTCCGTCATCATGATGCGGCGCAGATCCGGATGGCCTTCGTAGACGACGCCAAACAGGTCGTAGGTCTCCCGCTCGTGCCACTCCGCAGTGATCCACAGGTCGCTGACCGTGGGGATACGCGGTTCGTCCCGATCCACCGGAACCTTGATCAGCACCTCGTGGTTGTGCTCCGTGGACCACAGGTGGTAGGTGCACTCCATCCGGTCCTTCCAGTCGATGGCGCTTGCGAAGGAAAGGTAGTCCATGCGGGACGCGGGGTCGTCCCGCAAGAAACGCATGATCTCCTTGAAGATCTCACGTGGGACTTCGAGCGTCGGTGTCTTGTAACGCGGGACCTGCGGCTCCTCCCTGCGCGGCGGGCGGGGAGCGGGTTTCCCCTCCGCCTTGGCCCGCTCGACCTCCTCCTGGTACTGCCGCTGCTTTTCCGCTTGCTCACGCTCGAACGCTTCCAGCGCTTCCCTAGCCGCCTGGGCGGCGTCGCGGACCTGTGGGAACCGTTCCCGCAGCCTGTTGACGAGTTCGTCGGGGAAGTGACCGCCTGCGGGGTTCCTGCTCGTCCCGATCATCCCACGATTCCCCTCGCGACCGGTTCCTTGGGCGCGGCGCGGTGCAGGTCTTCGAGGTCGTAGAGCAAGTTCGCCCGGTTGTAGGTGCTCCCCTCGTAGTGCGGGATGAAAACGATGGCCTCGGTCGGACAGACCTCCACGCACAACCCGCAGTACTGGCACTTGTCCATCTCGATGTCGAACCGTGTCAGTACCCGGTCCCTGCCCTTGCCCTGCGCCTCGATGTGGATGCAGCGACTGGGGCAGATACGCTCACACTGGAAGCAGATGATGCACTTGTCGTTGCCCGTCTCGGTGTCGATCGGCAGAGCCAGCAGCCCGTGCCACCGCGGCGACACGTTCGACTTCTCGATCGGGTACATCACCGTGACCTTGGGGCGCACGATGTTCTGCAGCGTGACCCCCAATCCGGTCACCAGACCGGTAACGGCCGCGGCCGCTTTCCTCACCAGTTGCGCCATCGAGACCTCCGAGAAACCGTCGACGTCGTGAGCGGATGCCTCAGCGATCCACGTCCGCAAGCACGATGTCGATGCTGCCAAGAATCGAGATGATGTCGGCCACCTTCCATCCGCGCATCATCTCGGTGAGCGCGTGCAGGTTCACGAACGACGGAGCGCGGATCTTCACCCGCCACGGGAACTCGCCCCCGGTGCTGACCAGGTAGATGCCCAGGTCGCCGCGCGGTGACTCCACGCGCGTGTAGACTTCGCCCGGCGGCGCCTTAAGATTCAACGACACGCGGGGAGCCCGAAAGTCCCCGTCGGGGAGTTGGTCGAGACACTGTAGGATGATCTTCGTCGCCTCCCGCATCTCGTCCATGCGAACCAGATAGCGCGCGTAGCAGTCGCCCTCGGTGTACACGGGCACCTGGAACTCGACCCGATCGTACATCTCATAGGGGTGACTCTTGCGAACGTCCCACTGCAGCCCGGAGGCGCGGGCCACCGGGCCACACGCACCGAACGCGATGGCCTGCTCGCGGGTCAGCACACCGATCCCCTGGGTCCGCATCTGCCAGATCGGGTTGCCGGTCAGCAGTTTGTGGTACTCGTCGAGGCGGTTGAGGAAGTACTGACAGAACTCCCGGCACCGGTCCGTCCACCCCGTGGGCAGGTCCTCGTTCACCCCACCCGGCCGGAAATAGACGTGGTGCAACCTTCCCCCGGTCACCGACTCGAAGAGATCCATGACGATCTCCCGCTCACGCATGCACCACAAGAACGCGGTGAACGCGCCCAGGTCGATCCCGTAAGTCCCTAGCCACAGCAGGTGGCTGGCCAGACGCTGCAGCTCCATGAAGATCGTGCGGATGTAGCGCGCCCGGT
The DNA here is from genome assembly GCA_031432545.1 of Armatimonadota bacterium. Taxonomy (NCBI): domain Bacteria; kingdom Bacillati; phylum Candidatus Sysuimicrobiota; class Candidatus Sysuimicrobiia; order Candidatus Sysuimicrobiales; family Candidatus Sysuimicrobiaceae; genus Candidatus Caldifonticola; species Candidatus Caldifonticola tengchongensis. Next base: position 46,233 of record JAVKGX010000008.1, on the reverse strand, counting down.
CCGGCACCGGGACGTCCGCAAGCGTCTCCACCGCCCGTAGGATGGCCATCTCGTTCACCAAGGCGGCCAGGTAGTCCATGCCACGGTCAGCCAGCGCGATGTTCTGTGTGTAGTTGCGGTGCTCCATCATCTTCTCGACGGACGAGTGCAGGTAGCCGATGTCGGGTACCGCCTCGACAATGTTCTCGCCGTCGAGGGTCACAATGAGCCGCAGCACGCCGTGCGTGCTCGGGTGCTGGGGACCCATATTGAGGATCAGTTCCTCCGTACGTAGGGTCTTCGCCATCGCGCCTATGCGCCGGACGCCACCGTGCGGCGGAGGAGGCGGCGTTCCTTGCGGATCTTTTCTTGCAGTTTCAGCACGCCCTCGATGAGCGCCTCGGGCCGAGGTGGACACCCGGGCACGTAGACGTCTACTGGGATCACCGTGTCGATGCCCTTCACGATGGAGTAGTTGTCGTAATAGAAAGGCCCTCCGCAGGTCGCGCAGCTGCCCATGCTGATCACGTACTTGGGCTCAGGCATCTGCTCCCACAGCCGACGCACGACCGGCGCCATCTTGATTGTGCAGCGCCCGGCGACGATGATGAGATCCGCCTGACGCGGCGTCGCCCGCGGGATGACCCCCATCCGGTCCAGGTCGAACCGGGTGCCCATCGCCTGCATCATCTCCATCGCGCAGCATGCCAGCCCGAACGTCAGTGGCCAAAGCGACGCCGCACGCGCCCAGTTCAGAACGTTCTCGATCGTGGTCAGCAGGATCTCACCGCCGGGGAACTTCTGGATGACGTCCGCCACCTGTTCGATGGGAGCGATCTTGGTGCCCTCCACCGGGACGTGCGCTACCTGTGTGACTTCAGGACCGCCCGAAGACACGCCACGCTCCTGGATTGAAGGTTCCGGGAAGTCGCCGGACCGCCCGCTTCACGCGGGATCCTGCCACGGTGATTCTCTCACAGACGCTCAAACCGGCTCAAGTCGACGCCGAGTGCCTGGCACCGGGACGGCCGCCGGACCGGCCCGCCGCCGCCCCCATCCTTCCCCCGCCCGCGTGCCTGGCACCGGGGGTCAGCCGACGGCCACGGGCTCAGCCTCGGAAGGAGACACCCGGCGGACGTCCGCGCCGAGGGCCCGCAGTTTGTCCTCCAGCCCCTCGTACTTCCGGTCGATGTGCTCGAGCCCAGTGATCTCGGTCGTGCCCTCGGCGACCAGCCCCGCGATCACTACCGCCGCCCCCGCCCGGATGTCCAGTGCCTGCAAGGGCGCCCCGGAGAGCCTGTCGACGCCGCGCAGGTAGGCGGTGTTCCCCTCGACCCGGATGTCGGCCCCCATCTTCTGGAGTTCGTAGGCGTAACCCATCCGGCCGTCGTAGATCGTCTCCCGGATGACGGCCTCACCCTCGGCGGTCGTCAGCATCGCAACGAACGGCGGGTGGAGGTCGGTGGCGAACCCGGGAAACGGAGCCGTGTCGATATCGACCGCCCGCAGTCGCCGGGGAGCCCGGACCCGGACGCTGTCGGTGTTGGCTTCGACCTCGCAGCCGGCTTCGCTCAGTTTGCTCAACAGTGCCGTGACGTGCTCGGGGATCAACCCGTCCACCTCGACGTCCCCCCCGGTCGCGGCTCCGGCGATCAGATAGGTCCCGGCCTCGATCCGGTCGGGGATGACCGTGTATCGGGCGCCGCGCAACCCCCGCACGCCCTCGACCGTGATCGTCGGCGTGCCGGCTCCCCGCACGCGGGCTCCCATCAGGTTCAAGAACACCGCCGTGTCGGTGACTTCGGGTTCGAGTGCAGCGTTCTGCAGCACCGTGGTGCCGTGGGCCAACGACGCCGCCAACATCATGTTGATCGTGGTGCCCACGCTCTTGCGCGGGACGAAGAACTCGGTACCCTGCAGCTGGGGGGCGTGGCCGAGCATGTATCCGTGCTCGGTCTGGACCGCGGCCCCCAGGGACTGGAAGCCCTTGATGTGGAAGTCGACCGGACGTCCCCCGATGGAGTCGCCGCCCGGGAGTCCGACCTCGAACCGGCGGGCACGGGCGAGCAGGATCCCCGCGGCGTAGTAGGATCCGCGGATCCGGCCGCAGAGTTCGGCAGGAGCGGTGACCCCCTGCAGGTTCCGCGCGTCTACGGCCAGACGCCCGCCCGGCGTCAGCTCGATGCGGCAGCCCAGCGCCCGCAGGATGTCGGACATCACCTCCACGTCCAGACAGCGCGGTACGTTCTCGATCACCGACAGATCCGGCGCGAGGGCTGCGGCCGCCATGATCGGCAGCACCGTGTTGACCGCGCCCGCGACCTTCACCGCTCCGTGGAGGGGGCGGCTTCCGCGCACCACCAGCCGGTCCACGGTCAGGGCTCCACCGCCGGCCGCAGCCGGCTGTCGAGGTAGTATCGCACGAGTTCTTCGAGGATGCGGTCGCGTTCCACCTTGCGGATCAGCGACCGCGCGCCGCGGTGGCTGGTGATGTAGGTCGGGTCTCCGGAGATCAGGTAGCCGACGATCTGATCCTTGGGGCTGTAGCCCCGCTCCTGGAGTGCTCGGTAGACTTCCAGCAGGATCTCGAAGACCCCGGGCTGTTCTTCGCCGAGCTTGTAGACGCCGGTTTTCTCCGACTCATTCACGGTACACCTCGATCCGCCAAGCGGCCTTGGGTTTTGTTCTCGGGGTGCGCTTTCGTTTCCTGGACTTCCCCGGGGACGGTGCCCTTCTCGCCGACGTGTACGGCCACAGCCCCCCACAGGAGGTTCTCATACCGCACGTGGGTGAATCCCACGGCCGCGAGGATGCGCGCGAACGCCTCCTGGTTGGGCCAGTGCCGGATGGACGTCGGCAGGTAGAGGTAGGCGTCGGGGTGGTGGGACAGCCGGCGCCCGACCCACGGGATCGCGGTGTACGAGTAGAAATCGTACAGTGCCCGGAAGAGCGCATTCCGAGGGCGGCTGAACTCCAGGATCACCGCGCGGCCCCCCGGCCGCAGCACCCGGTGCAGTTCGCGCAGCGCCACGTCGAGCCGGGCGACGTTGCGGACGCCGAAGCCGACGGTGACCGCATCGAAGGCGGCGTCGGGAAGCGGCAGCGACTCCGCGTCGCCCTGTACGAACCAGATCCGGCCCCGGCCGCCCGACCGTTGCCGCGCGATCTGGACCATCGGTGCGGCGAAGTCGATGCCCACCGCCCTCCCCTCCGCACCGATCCGCTCGTGGAGCAGGACTGCCAGGTCGCCGGTGCCGCAGCAGACGTCCAGCGCCCGCCCGCCGGGCACCAACCGCGCGAGGCGCGCCGCGTGGCGCTTCCACCGCCTGTGCAGACCGAAGCTCAGGAGGTTGTTGAGCAGGTCGTAGTGCCGCGCGATCTCGCTGAACATCTCGCGCACGTACGCCCGCTTCCGCTCCGGAGGCAGGGCACCCTTGCCGGCGTCGAGGGCCACGCAGACTAGTCTACAGGGTCAGGGTCGGGGATGGGTGCCCACCGAGAACAGGGCGCACCGGTCCGCGGCGCGCATCCGACCGCCCGGGAGCGATCCCACGGATCATCCGCCCACCAGCCCGCGGCGGGTCGCCCTCGCGGACCGCTTCGGCACGGCTGCGGACGCCCAGTTTCGACAGCACCGACGACACGTGGTGTTCGACGGTCTTGAGCGACAGGTGCAGCCGGCGCGCGATCTCCGCGTAAGCGCTCGCCGCCAGCCCAGCGCCAGTAGGCGAGTTCGCCGGCAAACCAGGGGTGTGCGCGGCTCGCAACTTGGGGATTGTCCCCGAAAAGAGACCCGATGAAGCCGGCTTCATCGCTTGCGCGACCGGTCGACGACAACGAGGAGGGAGACGGATGCCGAGATACCCGGTGGAGAGCACATTCCGCGACAGGTTGCACACCCCGGCAACCGACGAAGGGGCTGCGACCTGCCTGACGGTTGTGGGCAGCAACGCGGATCTCGGGGTCACGTGGGTGCACTCCTATACGTCACTGAGGACAAGCGAAAGACGTACTGCATCTACGACGGGCCACACCCCGAGGCCAGCCGCCGTGCCGCCTCGGTCGGCCGCGTGTGAGCAACAACGAGTGTCGGCACGAGACGTTGGTGGGCCCGCCTGGGCTCGAACCAGGAACCCACCGGTTATGAGCCGGGCGCTCTACCCTTGAGCTACGGGCCCCAACGGCCATTATAAGCCCCACGGGGACAACGGACAGTCTGCCGCGAGGACGTCCACCCACCAGCAGACCTCACCCGTGGGGCGGACGCCGGTCCTCTGGATAGGCGACCCGCATCAGGTACAACCCACAGGCGGCGACGACCGGTCCCGCGCGCTGGCTGTCGCCCGATCCCAGCAGGTCGGGGATGCTGTCGGGTGGCCGCTTCCCGCTGCCGACTTCCAGCAATGTCCCCACCATGATGCGGACCATGTGCCGCAGGAAGCGGTCCGCCTCGACGTCGACTATGACCAGAGAGCCCTGCCGCCGCAGCTCGATGCGGCGCACCTCACATACCGTCGAGTGCGGCCGGCTGCCAGTCGCATGCAGCGCCGCGAAGTCGTGTTGCCCCATCATGTGCCGGGCGGCCGCGCGCATGCGGTCGAAGTCCAGATCCCCATCCCAGAACAATGCACGGTCGCGCAAGAGCGGATTGCGGCCCGGCCGGTTCCAGACCAGGTATCGGTAGCAGCGTGCGACGGCATCCCGGCGCGCGTGGAATCCATCTGCGGCGTCTGCGGCCGCACGGACAGCGATCTGCGGCGGCAGGAAGTGATTCAAGGCCGCCACGAAGCTGGCACCCGGCAGGTCGGAGGAAGTGAGGAAGTGGGCCACCTGGCCGATCGCGTGCACCCCCGCGTCCGTGCGGCCGGCCCCGATCACCCGGGCATGGGATCCGGTAACCGCCCGGACCGCCCTCTCCAGTTCGCCTTGGATCGACGGGCGGCGCGGCTGCAGCTGCCAGCCCGCGTAGTCTGTGCCGTCGTAGGCTACGGTGAGCCGGATCGTTCGCATCGGACACAGGCCGCAGCGCCCCCGTCCCGGCAACCCGGGAGGTCACGCCCACCGGTCGTTCCCAACCTCAGCCCCCTGATCTCCCCTACACGCGGCCGGGCAGGAGCACGGCGACGCTCGCCAGCAGCACGACGAATCCGGCAGCCAGATCCGCCGGTCGATAGCGTAGTTGTTTCATCCGCGTCCGGCCCTCGCCCCCACGGTAGCATCGGGCCTCCATCGCCAGTGCGAGCTCGTCCGCACGCCGAAAGGCACTGACGAAGAGGGGCACCAGGATCGGAATCAGAGCCCGCGCGCGCCTGAACGGACCGCCGGTGTCGAGTTCGGCGCCGCGCGCCATCTGCGCCTTCATGATCTTCTCGGTCTCCTCCACGAGCGTGGGGATGAACCGCAGGGCGATCGTCGTCATCATCGCCAGCTCGTGCGCCGGCACCCCGATCCGCCGAAACGGGTTGAGCAGCCGCTCCATACCGTCGGCCAGTTCGACCGGCGAGGTCGTGAAGGTCAGCATCGACGTCGCGACGACGAGCAGCACCAGCCGTGCGGTCACGAACAGCCCCTGCATCAACCCCTCGTGGGTGGCGACAAACGGTCCCCACCGCGCCAGCACCGTGCCGCCCGACTGCCCACCGAAGAAGATCTGCAGGACCAGCGTCAGTAGCAACAGGAACCAGATCGGACGCAGTCCGCGCACGACGAACGCCGGTGGGATCCGAGAGACAGCGATCAACGCCACCAGCAGCACGGCGAAGACCCCGAAGCCGGCGAAGTCCCGGACGGCGAACACGACGACCATGACGGCGGTGGTGGCGAGGATCTTGGTGCGCGGGTCAAGTCGGTGTACCGCCGACGGGCGCGGGACGTACTGACCGATCGTGAGGTTACGCAGGAGTTCCATCGTCAGTCGACCGTCGGCGGCCGGAGCCCGGAGCGCGCCGCAGCGCCGAGGCGATCTCTTCGCACGCCTCCTCCAGCGTGAGCCGGTCGGCACGGACCGGCAGACCGGCCGAGCGCAGCCGCAGCAACAGGGCGGCGGCCCTCGGTACATCCAGGCCGATCTCCCGCAGGCGCTCCGCCTGGGAGAACGCCGTGCGGGTCGGGGCGTCCAGGAACACCCGACCCCCGTGCAGCACGACCACGCGGTCGCACAACCTTGCCACGTCGTCCATGCTGTGCGAGACGAAAATCACCGTGGTCGCCTCTCGCGCGCGGAAGGCCGCGATCCGCTCCAGGATCTCGTCACGGCCCACGGGATCCAGTCCCGCAGTCGGCTCGTCGAGGATCAGCACCTCCGGCCGCATCGCCAGCACCCCCGCGATCGCGACGCGCCGCATCTCCCCTCCGGAGAGGGAGAAGGGCGAGCGCTTCCCGAACGCGTCCGGGTCCAGGCCGACCAGGTGCAAGGAGTCGCGGACACGCCGTTCCACTTCCTCCGGGTCGAGGCCGAGGTTGCGGGGACCGAAGGCCACGTCGTCGGCCACCGTCTCCTCGAAGAGCTGGTGCTCCGGGTACTGGAACAGCAACCCGATCTTGCGTCGGACCTGCCGCAGGCTGACGCCGGGCCCGTGGATGTCGGCTCCGTCGACGAGCACCCGGCCGGCGGTGGGCCGCAGCAACCCGTTGAAGTGCTGGACCAGTGTCGACTTGCCCGATCCGGTCGGCCCCACGAGGCCGACGAATTCGCCCCGCCGCACCGCCAGTGTGACGTCCCGCAGGGCCACGGACTCCAGGGGCGTCCCCCTGAAGTAAACATGACTCAGGTTCTCGCACGCGAGCAGGGGGCGTGCATGCGGCTCCGCGAGTGTCGTAACCGGCGAGGTCTCCGTCGCCAGCGCACCGACCCTCCCCGATTTCCTGCGGGCGAACGAGGAAATCATTTCCACGCCCCGAGGATCTCGCGGGCCAGGCCGTCCACGTCGAGCGGGCGAGAGCGCAGCGCGACGCCCCGCGCCGCCAGACAGCCCGCCAGCTCGGCCATCTCCGGGGCGCGCAACCGCAACCGGCGAAGGCGGTCGGCGTCGGCGAACACCTCGGCCGGCGGCCCGTCCAAGACGACCTGTCCTGCGGCGAGCACGACGACGCGGTCGGCGGTGGCCGCCTCTTCCATGTTGTGCGTGATGTGCAGGATCGTGATGCCTTCGGTGCTGCGCAGCCGGTGGGCGGTCTCCAAGACCTCCCGGCGCCCCTCCGGATCCAGCATCGTCGTGGCCTCGTCAAAGACGATGCACGCCGGCCGCATCGCCAGGATCCCAGCGATCGCGACGCGCTGCTTCTGGCCGCCGGACAGCAGGTGCGGTTCCCGTCGCCGGAGATCCGCTAGGCCCACCGTGCGCAGCGCCTCCTCCACGCGACGGCCGATCTCCTCGGGGGGCAGCCCTAGGTTCTCGGGGCCGAAGGCCACGTCCTCCTCGACGACCGTCGCGACGATCTGGTTGTCGGGGTTCTGGAACACCATTCCGACGCGCCGCCGGATCTCCCACACCGACTGCGGATCGCGCGTGTCCAGACCCTCTACGAGGACGATGCCTTCGGTGGGGAGGAGGAGAGCGTTGAGGTGCTTGGCCAGTGTGGACTTGCCGGAACCGTTGCCTCCGACGATCGCCACGAACTCGCCCCTGTCGATGCGCAACGACACGTCGTGCAGCGCACGGACTTCCTGCGGGGTGCCCTTGTGGTAGACATGGGTGAGGTTGCGGACCTCGATCAGAGGAGGCGTTGCGCCGTCCGCCACCCGCTGTGCGTCCGGCCGCAGAACGCGCGCATCCACGGAAGCCTACTTCTCGACCAGCTCCAGATAGGCCATCGGCGCCGAGTCTCCACGCCGGGGGCGATCCTTCACCACGCGCGTATACCCGCCACGGTTAGGCTCGTAGCGCGGAGCCACGGTGTCGAACAGCTTTCGCAGTGCCTCCTCGTCCTGGATCAGCCGGGCAACTTGGCGCCGGGCGTGGAGGGTGTTCGCCCGCGCGCGGGCAATCAGCTTGTCGGCGATCTTCTTCGCCTCCTTGGCCTTCGGCTCGGTCGTCCGAATCCGCTCGTGCCGGATCAGAGCCGTCACGAGGTCGCGGAACAGCGCCCGGCGTTCCCCGGTGTCGCGGTTCAGCTTGCGCGCCTTGGCACCCGTCCCCATGTGATCCGCGCTACCCCCTCTTTTTCAGCGACAGCCCCACGGCCGCCAGCTTCTCGACCACCTCTTCCAGCGACTTGCGGCCGAAGTTCTTGACGTTGGCAATCTCTTCTTCGGTGCGCTGGACGAGATCGCCGATCGTATGGATGTTCGCCCGCTTCAGGCAGTTGTACGGACGCACCGACAGCTCGAGATCCTCGATCGGCGACGCCAAAAGCCGCGCCTGCTCGGGATCGCCGCTTGCCGCCTCCAGACTGCCATCCTCTTCGCCGATGCCGCTGATGAGCCGGAAATGGTCGATGAGGAGCTTGGACGACTGCGCGATTGCGTCATCGGGGCGCACCGCCCCGTTCGTCCACACTTCGAGCACCAGCCGTTCGAGCTCGCCCCCGATCCCGACGTGTGTGTCCTCGACGACGTAGTTCACCTTCTGAACCGGCGAGAAGATCGAGTCGACCGGGATCACGCCGATGACGTGCTCGCTCTTCCGATGCTTCTCGGCGGGCACATATCCCTTTCCGCGCTCCACGACGATCTCCATCGACAGTTTGGCGTCACGCTTGTCGATCGTAGCGATGGGGAGATCTGGGTTCAGGATCTCCACCTCGGCATCGGGCTGGATGTCGCCGGCGGTGACCTCACGCTTGCCCTTGGCTTCCAGACGGAGCAGTTTCGGCTTGTCGGTGTGCAGGCGGAGGGTGAGCTCCTTCAGGTTCAGGATGATCTGCGTGACGTCTTCGACCACGCCGGGCACGGTGCTGAACTCGTGCAGCACGCCCTCGATCTTCACCGAAGTGACGGCCGCACCGGGCACCGACGACAGCAGCACGCGCCGCAGCGCGTTGCCGATGGTGGTCCCGAAGCCCCGGTCCAGGGGTTCGACCACGAGCTTCCCGTACGTGTCGGACAACTCCGCGTACTCGACTCTCGGCTTGCTGAGTTCCCACAATTGGAAGATGCTCATCGCAAGAAACCTCCGGTGGGCGGTCGAGGCAGGCGTCGTCCCACCCGCGACGCGCCGTTATCTCGAGTAGTACTCGACGATCAACTGCTCTTGTACGGGCACATCGATCTCCTCACGTGCAGGCAGCGCCAGCACGCGACCCTGGAGCCGCTCCGGGTCGAACTCCAGCCAGGACGGGGGTTGGCGGGTACCGCCTTCCACCAGCGTGCGGATGCGCGTGTTCCGCGTGCCCCTCGGCGTCAGCGCGACGACCTGTCCGGGCCTAACCTGGTAGGAGGGAACCGTCACCCTGCGGCCATCGACGCTGACGTGCCCGTGCGTCACGGCCTGCCGTGCCTCCTTGCGCGACGATGCCAAGCCCAAGCGGTAGACGACGTTGTCGAGGCGCGTCTCCAGCAGCTGGAGCAGGCGGGTGCCGGTGACCCCCTTGGCCTTCGCCGCCTGCTGGAAGTAGCGCTTGAACTGCTCCTCGTACACGCCGTAAATGCGGCGCAGCTTCTGCTTCTCGCGCAGCCGTACGGCGAACTCCGACGCCTTGCGCCGCGATGGCGGGTGCACGCCCGGCTGCGTCGGTCGCTTGGCCACCGGGCACTTGTCCGTGAAACACTTGTCCCCTTTCAGGTACAGCTTCAGCCCCTCGCGGCGGCACAGCCGGCACACCGCGTCGTGGTACCTGCCCATCGAGACTGCCTCCGTTTCAGGCTACGTCCGCGGACGGATCCGCCCGGCGGTCTTCCGCCGGTCTCCTCTCTGTCCGCGACCCCGCCTCTCAGCCTGATTGCGGGGTGTTGCTGTTCGTCGGGGCACTAGACCCTGCGGCGCTTGGGCGGCCGACAGCCGTTGTGCGGCACCGGCGTCACGTCCTTGATCAGGCTGATGTCCAGCCCCGCCGCCTGCAGCGAACGGATCGCGGCTTCGCGGCCTGAGCCCGGGCCCTTCACGTACACCTCGACGTGGCGCACGCCGTGCTCCATGGCCTTGCGGGCGGCGGCCTCCGCCGCCAGCCCCGCGGCAAACGGGGTGCCCTTGCGCGACCCCTTGAACCCCTGGGTTCCAGCGCTTGCCCACGACAGCACGTTGCCCTTGGGGTCGGTGATCGTGACGACGGTGTTGTTGAACGTCGACTGGATGTGGGCCCGCCCCATCGGCACGTTCTTGCGCTCGCGGCGCCGTCCCCGCGTCCCTCTTTTCGCCATCCAGACCTCCCGGTCGCTTACTTCTTGGCCGCGACCCTCTTCTTGATGCCGACCGTCTTTTTGGGCCCCTTGCGCGTGCGCGCGTTCGTCCGGGTGCGCTGGCCGCGCACCGGCAGCCCCCGCTTGTGCCGCAGCCCACGGTAGCTGCCGATCTCGACCAGCCGCCGGATGCTCATCGCGACGTCCCGGCGCAGATCCCCCTCCACTTTGTAGTGGCGCTCGATCGTGTCGCGCAGGCGCGAGACCTCCTCCTCCGTCAGGTTCCGCACGCGCGTGTCGGGGCTGACGCCCGCCCGCATGATGACGTCGTAGGCGCGCGAACGTCCGATCCCGTAGATGTAGGTCAGCGCGACCTCTACCCGCTTGTCGCGCGGAAGGTCCACTCCCGCGATCCTCGCCATCCGAACCTCCGTCGTCGATCCCCGCTAGCCCTGCTTCTGCCGGTGCTTGGGGTTCTCGCAGATCACCCGTACCCGTCCATGCCGACGGATGATCTTGCATTTCTCACACATCTTCCTGACGGACGCGCGCACCTTCATGACCGCACCTCATCCACACCTCGCGACCGAGCAGAGGCGACCCCGCCCGCTCACCTTCGCTACCGATACCGATACGTGATGCGGCCGCGCGTCGGGTCGTAGGGCGACAGCTCCACCTTGACGCGGTCTCCGGGCGAGATCCGGATGAAGTGGATCCGCATCTTGCCCGAGATGTGGGCGAGGACCCGGTGGCCGCTGTGCAGCTCGACGCGAAACATCGCGTTCGGCAGGACCTCCACCACCGTCCCTTCGACCTCGATGACGTCTTCCTTGGCCGACATCCGCCCCCGCCGTGTCGTCTAGCGACCGCACAAACCAATATGTTATCAGGAACCGACTTCTTCGTCCAAACGGGTCAGCACCTCGCACCCGCCCTCGGTGACGGCGACGGTGTGTTCGAAGTGTGCCGACGGCCGTCCGTCGGCGGTGCGCACGGTCCACCCGTCGCCGTCCACCCTAGCCCGCCACGTCCCGGCGTTCACCATCGGCTCGATCGCCAGCACGATCCCCGGGCGGAGAACCAGGCCCCGGCCACGGGTCCCGAAGTTCGGCACCTGGGGGTCTTCGTGGAGGAAGCGCCCCACGCCGTGACCGGCGAACTCCCGGACGACCGAGTAGCCGTGCGACTCGACGAACGACTGGATCGTCCATCCGATGTCACCCAAGCGCGCCCCCGGCCGCACGACGTCGATCGCACGGTACAGGGCCTCCTCGGTGACCCCGAGCAACCTCCGCAGGCCGGGGTCGATCCGGCCCACGGGAAACGTAGCCGCCAGGTCGCCGTGGAACCCGTCCAGGTAGACCCCCAGGTCGACCTTGACGACGTCGCCCTCGCGCAAGACCCGGCGCCCAGGGATACCGTGGACGATCTCGTCGTTCACCGATACGCACGCGCTCGCCGGGAACCCCCGATAGCCGAGGAACGAGGGAACACCGCCCTCGGCGCGGATCGCTTCCTCCGCCACCGCGTCGAGCTCACCGGTCGTGATCCCCGGACGAACCGCCTGGCCCACCGCGGCGAGCGCTCGCGCCGCCACCTGGCCCGCCCGACGCATCCGCTCGAGTTCAGCGGGTGTCTTGATGTAGATGCCGGCTCCCACGGTTGCCACGGTTACCGTTTCTCCCGCAGGGGCTCGAGGACCGCCTGGATCTGCCGGAACACCTCCCCAGCCCCCAGCGCCCCATCAATCCGGTGCAACAGCCCTAGGCTCCGGTAGTATTCCAGGACCGGGGCGGTCTGCTCGTCGTAGACACGGAGGCGGCGTGCCACGGTCTCCGACTGGTCGTCTGGCCGCTGGTACAGCTCGCTGCCGTCCACGTCGCACCGCCCCCTTACGCGGGGCGGGTTGGACACCTCGTGGTAGATGTGCCCGGCCGCGCGGCAGATCCAGCGGCCGCTCAGGCGCCGGATCAGCACGTCGTGGGGCACGTCGAAGTACAGCACCGCATCGATGCGCCGACCCAGACGCCGCAACAGCGCCTCCAGGGCTTCAGCCTGTGGCACCGTCCGTGGGAAGCCGTCTAGGACGAACCCTTCCTGCGCGTCGGGGGCTGTCAACCGCTCCTCGATGACGTGCAGCATCACCTCGTCGGGCACGAGATCGCCGCGCTCGTAGTAGGTCCTCGCCTGCCTGCCCACCGGCGTCCCCGCGGCCATGGCCTCCCGCAGGATGTCTCCGGTCGAGATCTGGGGGATGCCGTAGTGTTCTTGCACCCGCCGGGCCTGGGTCCCCTTCCCCGCGCCGGGCCGCCCGAAGAAGATCAGGTTCATGCGCCGCCCGCCCACCGCGACGGCGCCCCTCCGACGCGACTCCCGCAGGCGGACGCAAGCCCCCGATCGCCGGTCGCCGTCTTCAACGCATGAACCCTTCGTAGTGTCGCATGAGGACGTACGCTTCCAGCTGGCGCATCGTCTCCAGAGCGACGCCGACGACGATGAGCAGCGACGTCCCCGCCAGATACAGCGTCAGACCGGCGGTCTGGAAGAAGAGCAACGGAAAGACGGCGATCACCGCCAAGAACAGCGCCCCCACAAACGTCAGCCGCTCTGTCACCTTCATCAGGAACTCCGTCGTCGGCCGGCCCGGCCGGATCCCCGGGATGAACCCGCCGTACTTCTTGATGTTGTCGCTGATGTCGTTGGGATCGAACTGCACCGACGTGTAGAAATAGGTGAAGAGGATGATCAGCAACGCGTACAGCGCCGTGCCCACCCAGTGCTGACCGGGCTGCAGACGGTTGCCCCACTCGACCAGTGGCTCCCACCGCACGAACGAGGCGACCGTGGCCGGGAATTGCAGCACCGAGATCGCGAAGATGATCGGGATCACACCGGCCTGCACGATCTTCATCGGGATGTGCGTCGTCTGACCCCCCATGACGCGGCGTCCGACCACGCGTTTGGCGTACTGCACGGGGATCCGACGGACGGCCTGTGTGATCATGACGACTGCCACGATGCTGAGCAGCACGACCACGATATCGGTGAGGAACCAGAAGAACGACGCCGACCCCACCCGGATGGTTGCCACCGTCGCGGCCAGCTGCTGCGGGATCCTAGCGACGATGCCCCCGAAGATGATCAGCGACATCCCGTTGCCCACGCCGTGCTCGGTCATGATCTCGCCCATCCAGGTGAGCATCATCGTGCCGGCGACCAGGGTCACGATGATCAGCGCCATGTTGATCGGGCTGAAGTCCGTGATGGCGCGGCCCTGCGAGAAGGTCTGGATGAGTCCGGTCTGTCCCCACGCCTGGAGCGCGGCGAGCGGGACGGTGAGGTACAGTGTGTACCACCCGATCCGGCGGCGGCCGGCTTCCCCCTCTTCCTGGACCATCTTTTTGAGGTTCGGAAACGCCACCTGCATCAGGCTCATGATGATCGACGCCGTGATGTAGGGGATCACGCCGAGGGCGAAGATCGAGAAGTTCTCCAGCGCGCCGCCCACCAGCAGGTTGAGGAAGCCGAACGCCGTCCCCTGAGCGGCCTGCTGAAACTGCGTCCGGACGGCTTCGACGTTGACGCCCGGGACCGGCAGGTGCGCGCCCAGCCGGAACAGCCCCAGCATCAGCGCTGTGAACAGCAGCCGGCGCCGCAGATCGGGAATCCGGAAGGGGTTGGCGATGGCGCCGATCATCCGATCACCTCGACCGTACCGCCCTTGGCCTCGATGGCCGCGCGCGCCGCAGCGCTGAACGCGTGCGCCTTCACCACCAGCGCGCGGTCCAGCGTCCCCTTGGCGAGGATCTTGATGCGCCCCCGGCGCGACACGACGCCGGACGACCGCAGGCGCTCGGGTGTGACCTCCGAACCGGGCTCGAAGCGCGCGAGATCGCGCAGGTTCACCTCGACGTAGCCCGGTCGCGGCCTGCCGCCCGTATGCACGCTCCCGTAGGCGCGCACGCCCCGGGCGAACGGCAACCGCTTGCCCAGTGGCGTCTGCCCGCCTTCGAAGCCCGCACGGGGACCCTTTCCGCTACGCGCCTTCTGCCCCTTGACGCCCCGACCGGCGTACGTGCCGCGGCCGGAGCCGTGCCCGCGCCCCACGCGCCGGCGGCGACGTTTGGAGCCCGCAGGCGGCGCAAGACCGTCGATTCGCAGTGGCATCGAACTCCTCCTGACGTTGCACGCGAACGCCGCGGCGTTACCCTCTCGCCTTGCGCGTCCTCGTCTTCGAGGCGGTGGCGTTAGGTCGCGCCCGGAGGCCGCGCGCCGACTTTCGCCCGTCCGCCCGTACCGGGGCGGCCGGCACCTCCGGCGCGACCCCGGTCCCCTCCGACGTGCCTGCCGAGGCCGCCGCAGCGTGCGCACCCTCGGGGACGATCGGCACGGCCTCGACCAGGTGGCGCACCTTGCGCAGCAGTCCCGCGGTACGGGCATTGTCCGGCCGCACCACCCACTGGCCGACCCTACGCAGACCCAACGTCGCCACGCAGGCGCGCTGGAGGGCCGTCGAGCCGATCAGGGAACGCCTCAGCGTGATCCGCAGCTGCTGCATCGCCCACCTGCCCCTACTGCGCGTCCGCCGCCCACCGCCGGCCGACCAAGTCCACCACGCTCTTGCCACGCGAGCGCGCGACCTCCTCGGGCGTGCGCAGGCTTTGCAAGCCGACCAGCGTGGCGCGCGCCATGTTGATGGGGTTGCTGCTGCCCAGCGACTTCGTCAGGACGTCCTTGATGCCGGCGGCGTCGAGCACGGCGCGAACCGGCCCGCCCGCGATGACGCCGGTGCCCTCGCTCGCCGGCTTCAGCAACACCTCGGCCGCGCCGAACCGGGCCACGACGTCGTGCGGGATGGTCGTCCCCCGCCGCGGGACGCGGATCAGGTTCTTCTTCGCGTCCTCGACCGCCTTGCGGATCGCATCGGGAACCTCTGCGGCTTTGCCCAGCCCCACGCCCACGGTTCCGGCCTCGTCGCCCACTACCACGAGGGCGCTGAAGTTGAAGCGCTTGGCGCCCTTGGTCACCTTCGCCACGCGGTTGATGAAGATCGTCTTCTCGAACGTGAGGTTGACCTCGTTGGGGTCCACTCTCGTCGCCATCTCAACTCCCCCGCTGCGTTCTGAATCCGCTCTCCGGGACTAGAACTCCAGTCCCCCCTCCCGGGCGCCCTCCGCGAGGGCCTTGACCCGGCCGTGGTACAGGTACCCTCCACGGTCGAAGACCACGCAAGAGATCCCGCGCTCGATGGCACGTCGCGCCAGAACCGCCCCCACGACCCGGCTGCGCTCGGTCGGCCGGAGCCCCGGCAGCTGCGGGACGATCTCCGGATCGAGCGTGCTGGCCGCCACCAGGGTGCGTCCGCGCGTGTCGTCGATCACCTGTGCGTAGATGTGCTTCAGACTCCGGTAGACGCTCAGGCGCGGGCGGTCCGGCGTACCGGCCAGCTTGCGGCGGAGCCGGATGTGCCGTACCTTTCGCAACGCGTTTCGATCGACCCTGATCTTCATCTCGCCCTCCGCACCGCAGCGCCTCTACTTCTTGCCCACCGCGCGCCCCGCCTTGCCTGGCTTCAGCTTCACCCGCTCGCCCGCGTACCGGATCCCCTTTCCCTTGTAGGGATCCGGGGGCCGGATGGCACGGACCTTGGCCGCCACCTGTCCCACAGCCTCCCGGTCGACCCCGCGCACCACGATCCGGTTCGGCTGCGGGACGTCGACTGTCACCCCCGCGGGCGGCGTGAAGGTCACCGGGTGCGAGTAGCCGACCTGAAACACGATGCCGTCGCCCTGCTTGGCGGCGCGGTATCCGGTGCCGATGATCTCCAGTTCCACCGAGAATCCGTCGGTAACGCCCCGAACCATGTTGGCCAGCAGTGCGCGGGACAGGCCGTGCAGTGCCCGGTGGCGCCGGGCGTCCGTGGGCCGGCGCACGATCGCCCTACCGTCCTCGACCGCGATCTGCACATCGGGGTGGAAGGTACGCGCCACCTCGCCCTTCGGTCCCTTGACGTGCACCCGCTGTCCTTCCACCCGGATCTCCACCTGCGGGGGGATGGCGACCGGCAGTCGTCCGATCCGACTCATCGTTCCTCTCCGCTCTCCGGCAACCCGAGCTACCAGACGTAGCACAGCACCTCGCCGCCCACACCGGCGCGTCGGGCCTCGCGGTCGGTCATGATTCCCTTCGACGTCGACAGGATCGCCAGCCCCAGACCGCCGCGCACCCTGGGCACTTCCCGCCGGCGCGCGTACACGCGCAAACCCGGCCGGCTCACGCGGCGGATGCCCAGCAGCACGCGCTCCTTGCGCGGGCCGTACCGCAGCGTCACTCGGATAACCCCCTGCGGGCCGTCCTGGACGACCCGGTAGTCCTGGATGAACCCCTCTTGCTTGAGGATGCGGGCGATCTCGAGCTTCATCTTCGATGCCGGAATGCTGACCTGATCGTGCCCTGCGGCGTTCGCATTGCGGATCCGCGTCAGCATGTCTGCGATCGGATCGGTGATCGTACCCATCGGGGCCTCCCGCCTCACCAGCTCGCCTTTGTCATGCCGGGGATCTCCCCGCGGTAGGCGAGTTCCCGCAGGCAGATGCGACACAGCCGGAAACGGCGGAACACCGCGCGCGGGCGTCCGCAGCGCTCGCAGCGCGTGTAGGCCCGCACCTTGAACTTCGGCGGTCGCTTCCACTTTTCGATCATGCTCTTCTTGGCCATGCCAACCTCCGGCGGGGTGCGGATCGGTACGGCTCGGATGTCAGCTCACCCCGCTGCTCTCGCGGAACGGGACGCCCAGCA
Organism: Armatimonadota bacterium; assembly: GCA_031432545.1. Lineage (NCBI taxonomy): Bacteria > Bacillati > Candidatus Sysuimicrobiota > Candidatus Sysuimicrobiia > Candidatus Sysuimicrobiales > Candidatus Sysuimicrobiaceae > Candidatus Caldifonticola > Candidatus Caldifonticola tengchongensis. The sequence goes on along the minus strand of JAVKGX010000008.1, from coordinate 29,180 downwards.
GCCGCAGCAACTCCCTGGCCTCCTCGTCGGTGCGCGCTGTCGTCACGATCGCGATGTCCATCCCGCGCACCTTGTCCACCTTGTCGTAGTCGATCTCGGGAAAGATCAGCTGCTCGCGCACTCCGATGTTCAAGTTCCCGCGGCCGTCGAACGAACGCTCCGGGATTCCCCGGAAGTCCTTGATCCGCGGCAGGGCCACGCTGATCAGCTTGTCCAGGAACTCGTACATCCGTCGCCCCCGCAACGTCACAGCCGTGCCGATCGGGGCGCCCTGGCGCAGCTTGAAGGCCGCGATGGACTTGCGGGCCCGGGCGATCACGGGCCGCTGGCCGGTGATCGTCATCAGCTCCTCAACGGCCCGATCGACCTGTCGGGGGTCTTGGGCACCCTCGCCGACCCGCATGTTGACGACCACCTTTTCCAGCCTCGGCACCTGCATTGGGTTGCGGTAACCGAACCGCTCCCGGAGGGCCGGCACGGCTTCCTTCTCGTAGCGCTCCTTCAACCGTGTCGCCATCTCGTCCTCAGCTCTTATCCACCAGCTCGCCGGACCGCTTCGCGTAGCGTACCCGCCGGCCATCGGCCGCCTCCCGGATCCCGACCCGCGTACGCATCTTGGTATCCGGATCCACCAGCATGACCTTGGCTGCCGGGATCGGCAACTCTTTCCGCACGATGCCGCCCTGGGGGTTCTTCTGCGACGGTTTGGTGTGCCGCTTCACGGTGTTCACGCCCTCCACGATGACCCGACGCGTCTTCGGAAACACACGTAGGATCTTCCCGCGCTTGCCCCGGTACTTTCCCGAGATCACGATCACGAGATCGCCCTTGCGGACGTGCATCCGAACGCGTTGTGCCCCCGTTGTCGGCATGCTCCGCCCTCCCCGGTCACAGCACTTCCGGCGCCAGCGATACGATTTTCATGAACTGCCGCTCCCGCAGTTCGCGCGCGACCGGCCCGAAGATCCGCGTGCCCCGCGGGTTCATCTGTTCATTGATCAGCACGGCGGCGTTATCGTCGAACCTGATGTAAGAACCGTCAGGCCGCCGCAGTTCCTTCTTCGTCCGCACGACCACGGCCTTGACGATCTCCCCCTTTTTGACCGCGCTGTTGGGGATCGCCTGCTTCACCGTGCCCACCACGATGTCGCCGACCCGTGCGTACCGCCGACGGCTGCCCCCGAGCACACGGATCACCAGGATCTCGCGCGCTCCCGTGTTGTCGGCTACCCTGAGTCGGGACTCCTGCTGCACCATCCCCTGCAACCTCCCGTCCTACTTGGCACGCTCCAGGATCTCCACCACGCGCCACCGCTTCTCGCGTGACAGCGGCCGTGTCTCCATGATCCGAACACGATCGCCCACCCGGCACTCGTTGCGCTCGTCGTGCGCCTTGAAGCGCCTGTGCCGGCGCACCGCCTTCTTGTACACGGGGTGACGGGCCACCGACTCCACGCGCACGACGACGGTCTTGTCCATCTTGTCGCTGACGACGTCCCCGACCAGTGTCTTGCGGATTCTGCGCTCCATGCGTCGTCCTCCTCAGAGGCGCTCTCCCCGCTCGGCCAAAACGACCTTCAGGCGGGCGATGTCACGGCGCACCTCGCGCAGGCGTGACGGGCTTTGGGCCTTGCCGGCGGAGATCTGCACCCGAAGGTTGAACTGCTCCTGCAGCGCCTCATCCAAACGCCGGCGCAGTTCGTCCAGCGACATCTCCCGCAGCTCGGCCGCCTTCAACGCGCTTCACCCCCTACCTCGTCTCGCTTCACGAACTGGACCTTGACCGGCAGCTTGTGGGCCGCCAGCAGCATCGCCTCGCGCGCCACGTTCTCGCTCACGCCCGCCAGTTCGAACAACACCCGACCGGGCTTGACGACGGCGACCCAGAACTCCGGGTTCCCCTTCCCGCTGCCCATACGCGTCTCGGCCGGTTTCTTCGTCACCGGCTTGTCGGGGAACACACGGATCCACAACTTGCCCCCTCGCTTGATGTAGCGGGTGATCGTACGGCGGGCCGCCTCGATCTGCGCGCTCGTCATCCACGCCGGGCTCATCGCGCGCAGCCCGTATTCCCCGAACGCGACGGTCGATCCCCTCAGCGCCAGCCCCTTGCGACGGCCTCGGTGCTGCTTGCGGTACTTGACGCGCTTTGGCATCAGCATCGCGATCGCTCCCCCATCCGCTAGCGCGCCGCCCGGATCGCGCGCGTCTCGCGGCGGTGCTCGGGGAACACCTCCCCGCGGTAGATCCACACCTTGACGCCGATGCGCCCGTACGTCGTCAGGGCTTCGGCGACGCCGAAGTCGATGTCCGCGCGCAGCGTGTGCAGCGGCACGCGGCCCTCACGGTACCACTCGTAGCGCGCGATCTCCGCACCCCCCAGACGGCCGGAGCACGAGATGCGGATGCCCTTCGCGCCCGCGCGCAGCGTGCGCTGGACGGCCTGCTTCATGGCCCGCCGATGCGCGATGCGCCGTTCCAGCTGCTGGGCCACGTTCTCGGCGACCAGCTGCGCTTCGAGTTCCGGGCGACGCACCTCTTGAACGTTGAGATGGATCTCCTTGCCGGTCAGCTCGGCGAGCTCCTTTCGCAGCGCGTCGATGCCGGCGCCCCCGCGACCGATGATGATCCCTGGCCGCGCGGCGTGCACCGTGATCTTGACCGCCTTGGACTGCCGCTCGATCTCGATCCGCGAGATCCCGGCTCGGTAGAGCTTCTGCTTGATGTACTTGCGCAGCCGCAGATCCTCGTGCAGGTTGTCCGCGAACGACTTCTCGCTGTACCAGCGGGACTCCCAATCGCGGATGATCCCCAGCCGCAGCCCGACCGGATGCACCTTCTGTCCCACGCCTGCACCTCCGCGCTCTGGACGGAACCTGACGAACCCCCTAGTACTCCCGCTCGGCGACGACGACCGTGATGTGGCTGGTGTGCTTGGTGATGATATCGGCACGGCCACGCGCACGCGGCATCAGACGCTTCCACATGCTGCCGCCAGGACCCCGGTCGACGGCGATCCGGGCGACGATCAGGGTATCGCGGTCCAAGTCCAGGTTGTGCTCCGCGTTGGCCGCCGCCGACTTCACGCACTTCTCGACGACCCGGGCGGCCCGGTGGGGCATCGCACGCAGGATCGCCAGCGCCTCATCCACACCGCGCCCGCGCACCGCTTCGGCCACGCGCCGCACCTTGAGCGGCGACATCCGGATGTACTTGGCAACCGCCCGCGCTTCCATCGCAACCCCCACGACTCGCCGTCGGCGTCCTGGCCGACCCGTCGCCGAAGACCGATCAGCCCTTCACACCCGTCGTCCGCTCCGATCCCCCGTGACCCTTGAACGTGCGGGTGGGGGCGAACTCGCCCAGCTTGTGACCGACCATCTGCTCGGTGATGTAGATCGGCACGTGCTTGCGGCCGTCGTGCACGGCGATCGTGTGGCCGACGAAGTCCGGAAGGATCGTCGACCGCCGCGACCAGGTCCGGATCACGCGCTTCTCCCGCTTCTGGTTGAGCGCCTGGATCTTCTTCAACAGGTGCTCGTCGACGAACGGCCCTTTCTTCTGAGAACGTCCCATGTGCAACCCCGCGTCCGTGGTCGTATGCTCACTTGCGCCGCTTCACGATGTACTTGTCGCTGGGCTTGGCCGGTCTGCGCGTCTTCTTGCCCAGGGTGGGTTTGCCCCACGGCGACACCGGGCCGGGCATGCCGATCGGCGACTTCCCCTCACCGCCCCCGTGGGGGTGGCTGCGGGGGTCCTGAGCGACCCCACGCACCGTCGGCCGGATGCCCAGCCACCGCTTGCGCCCGGCCTTGCCCAGCTTGATTGCCTCGTGCTCAAGGTTGCCGACCTGCCCCACGGTCGCCCGACAGCGCACGGACACCTTGCGCATCTCGCCGGAGGGCAGACGCAGCGTCGCCCACTCGCCCTCCTTAGCCATGATCTGCGCGGCACCTCCGGCCGCGCGGACCATCTGCCCGCCCCGCCCCGGCTGCAACTCGATGTTGTGGACCATGGTGCCCACCGGGATGCTGCCCAGGGGCAACGTGTTGCCGGGACGGATCTCCGCCTCCTCGCCCGATACCACGGTGTCGCCCACCGCTAGTCCGACGGGCGCCAGGACGTAGCGCTTCTCACCATCGGCGTAGTGCAGCAACGCAATCCGCGCCGAGCGGTTCGGATCGTACTCGATGGCCGCGACCCTAGCCGGCACGCCGTCTTTGTCGCGCCGGAAGTCGACCACCCGGTATCGCCGCTTGTGACCGCCCCCGCGGTGGCGCGTCGTAACCCGCCCCTGGTTGTTCCGGCCCGCGTGCCTCCGCAACGGGCGGAGCAGGGACTTCTCGGGCCTGTCCTTCGTGATCTCGTCGAAGGTGTAGGCCGTGGCGAACCGCCGGCCTGGGGTCGTCGGTTTGAAGCGCTTGATGCCCATCGGTTGCCTCCGGGCGGCCAGACGTCAAACCGCCCTACATCATCTTCTCGAGATCGATCTTCTCGCCCGGACGCAGCGTCACCACCGCCTTCTTGCGGTCCGGCGTCCGGTACGTGTGGCGCCCGCGCTTCTTGACCCGCCCGGGGATGTTGATCACGTTCACCTTCGCGACCTGGACGTCGAAGATCCGCTCGACGGCCTCCCGGATCGCGGGTTTCGTGGCGTCGCGCGCCACCTCGAACGTGTACTTGCCCGCCTCCACACCGCGCATCGACTTCTCGGTGATGTGCGGGCGGCGCAGGATGTCACGGGGGTCCCTCATGACAGAACCCTCTCCATCGCCGCCAGCGCGGCCCGGTCGATCACGACCCGTTGTGCGGCCAGCAGCGGTGCCAGGCTCAGGTCGTCGGGGCTGAGGACCGTCACATCCGGCAGATTCCGGGCCGCCCTCCGCACCAGGCGGTCCTCAGACGCGGCGATGAGCGCCGTTCGGCCTTCGACCTCCAGGCCATCGAGGAGGTCCACCAGCTCCCGTGTCCTCCCCTCTGTTATCCCGAAGCCTTCGACGACGATCAGACGGCCATCGCGGACCGCATCCGAAAGCACGGACCGGACTGCCAGGCGGCGCATTGCCTTCGGCAGGCGTTGGGTGTGGTCACGCGGTCTGGGGCCGAACACGATCCCGCCCCCCACAAAGATCGGGGCCTTGCGGCTGCCGTGCCGCGCGCGTCCCGTGCCCTTCTGTCTCCAGATCTTCCGCGTGCTCCCCGCCACCTCGCCGCGCGTCTTGGTCGAAGCCCCCCTGGCGCGCTCGCCCGCCAGTTCCGCCACGAGGGCCTGGTGGACGACGGCCTTGTGGGGACGGATCCCGAACACCGCCTGGGTCAACTCTACCTCGTCGATGCGCTCCCCCAAGGCGCTGTAGACGGGTGCTCTCGGCACCGTCCCGGCCGTCTGTGCCGTCCTCGAGCGATCCCCGCCCTTCATCGCGCCTTCCTCACCATCACGAGCGCCCCGCGGCGCCCCGGCAGACCGCCTCGGATCAGCAGCAGGTTGCGCTCCGGATCCACGCGGACGACCGACAGCCCGCGGATCGTCACCCGCTCTGCGCCCATGCGACCGGGCATCCGTTTACCCGGCCACACCCGACCCACGCCGGATGTTCCCAGCGATCCCACTGCGCGGTGCATCAGCGACACGCCGTGTGAATCGCGCTGACCGCCGAACCCATGGCGCTTCATTGCGCCGGCGAACCCCTTGCCCTTGCTCGTGCTCGTTACGTCCACCCGGTCGCCGTCCTGGAAGATCCTCACGGAGATCTCCTGCCCGATCTGGAACTCCTCGCCGTTGCGCAGCCGCACCTCGCGCACCACTCGACGCGGCCGCACGCCGGCCCGCGCGAACACACCGCGCATCGGCTTGTTGACCCGCCGCTCCGGGATTTCCTCGAATCCAACCCGGATCGCCCGGTACCCGTCGCGCTCGGGCGTCCGCACGTCGACCACCACATTCGGCTCGGCCTGGACCACCGTCACGGGAACCAGATTTCCGGCGGCGTCGAAGACCTGCGTCATTCCGATCTTGCGCCCAAGGATCGCTGTCATCGGCCATCCCTCCCGGGGAACGGCGGCTACAGTTTGATCTCGATGTCCACGCCCGCGGGTAGATCCAGCGTCATCAGGGAATCCACCGTCTTCTGCGTCGGTTCCAGGATGTCGATCAGACGCTTGTGTGTCAGTACCTGGAAGTGCTCCATGGACTCCTTATCCGTGTGCGGTGATCGGATCACCGTGTAGATCCGCCGGTCGGTCGGCAGGGGGATCGGTCCCGAGATGCGCGCGCCGCTGCGGCGCACGCTGTCGACGATGGTCGCCGCCGACTGGTCGAGTACGCGGTGATCGAACGCCTTCAGCTTGATCCGGATCTTCTGCGCCACCGGTCACCTCCGGTTAGTCGACCACCTTCGTCACGACCCCCGCGCCCACCGTCCGGCCACCCTCTCGGATCGCGAACCGCAGCCCCTCCTCCAGCGCGATCGGGCTGATCAGCTCCACCTCCATCTGGATGTTGTCCCCCGGCATCACCATCTCCACCCCATCCGGCAACTTCACCGTCCCCGTCACGTCCGTCGTCCGAAAGTAAAACTGCGGCCGATACCCCGTGAAAAACGGCGTGTGCCGCCCCCCCTCCTCCTTCGTCAAGACGTACACCTCAGCCAAAAACTTCACGTGTGGCTTGATGCTCCCAGGCTTCGCCAGCACCATCCCCCGCTCAACCTCGTCCCGCTCAACCCCACGCAGCAAAACCCCAATGTTGTCCCCCGCCACCGCCTCGTCCAGTACCTTCCGAAACATCTCCAGCCCCGTCACCACCGTCCGCTGCGCCGCCGGACGCAACCCCACAATCTCTACCTCTTCCCCCACCTTCACCCGCCCACGCTCCACTCGCCCCGTCGCCACCGTCCCACGCCCCGTGATCGTAAATACGTCCTCCACACTCATCAAAAACGGCTTGTCCACATCCCGCTGCGGCGTCGGTATGTAACTGTCCACCGCGTCCATCAACTCGTAGATCGCATCCACCCACCTGTCCTCCCCACGCCGCAACTGCGGATTCCCCTGCAACGCCTCCAACGCCCGCAACGCACTTCCACGTACCACCGGAACCTCGTCCCCAGGAAACTTGTACGTGTTCAGTAAGTCCCGAACCTCCACCTCCACCAACTCCAACAACTCCGGATCATCTACCATGTCCACCTTGTTCAAAAACACCACAATGTACGGAACGTTCACCTGCCGCGCCAACAAAATGTGCTCCCGCGTCTGCGGCATCGGCCCGTCCGCAGCACTCACCACCAAAATCGCCCCATCCATCTGCGCCGCGCCCGTAATCATGTTCTTCACATAGTCCGCATGCCCAGGACAATCCACGTGCGCGTAATGCCGCGCCTCCGTCTCGTACTCCACATGACTGATGCTGATCGTCAGCCCACGCTCCCGCTCCTCAGGCGCATTGTCAATGTCGTAATACCCCTTCGGCTGCGCCATCCCATAGTGCGCCAACGCATGCGTGATCGCCGCCGTCAACGTCGTCTTCCCATGATCTACATGCCCAATCGTCCCAATGTTCACGTGCGGCTTCGTCCGCTCAAACTTCGGCTTGGCCATCCCATCCCTCCGTGTCGGTCACGCTCTCGCCACAGCCATCCGCGTCTTCGTGATGTCCTCCGCGACTCCGCCGGGTACTTCTTCGTAGTGCGAGAACTCCATCGTGTAGACGCCGCGCCCCTGGGTCCGGGATCGCAGGTCCGTCGCGTACCCGAACATCTCCGCCAGCGGCACCAGCGCCAGGATCACCCGCAGGTTTCCGCGCTGCTCCATCGCCTGGATGCGCCCACGGCGCGCATTGAGGTCGGCGATCACATCACCCATGTACGGCTCCGGCGTGGTGACTTCGACCTTCATCACCGGCTCCAGCAGGACCGGTCGGGCCTTCTGCACGGCGTCCTTGAGTGCCATCGACCCGGCGATCTTGAAGGCGACCTCCGACGAGTCCACTTCGTGGTAGGAGCCGTCCACGAGGATCGCCCGGATGTCGACCATCGGGTATCCGGCCACGACCCCGGTCTCCAGCGCCTCGCGGATTCCCTCTTCCACGGGTCGGATGAACTCCCGAGGGATCGCCCCACCCGTGATCCTGTCCACGAACTCGAACCCGCCCCCGCGCGGCAGCGGTTCGATCTCGATCACGGCGTGCCCGTACTGCCCACGCCCACCGGTCTGCCGCACGAACCGGCCCTCGCCGCGCGCACCCTGCCGGATCGTCTCCTTGTAGGCGACCTGGGGTCGCCCGACGTTCGCCTCGACCCGGAACTCGCGCACCAGCCGGTCGGTGATGATCTCCAGGTGCAGTTCCCCCATCCCGGCGATGATCGTCTGCCCGGTCTCGTTGTCGAAGCGCACTCGGAACGAAGGGTCCTCCTCGGCGAGTTTGGCGAGCGCCGTGCCGAGCTTGTCGGAATCGGCCTTCGTCTTGGGTTCAACGGCGACCGAGATCACGGGTTCGGGAAACTGCATCGCCTCGAGGAGGATCGGGGCGCTCTCATCGCACAGCGTATCGCCGGTCGTCGTCTCCTTCAGGCCGACGGCGGCGACGACGTTGCCGGCGGTCACTTCGGGGATGTCCTCCCGGTGGTTCGCGTGCATCTGCAGCAACCGGCTCACGCGCTCACGCACGCCTCGAGTGGCGTTGAAGACGTACGAGCCAGCCTGCAGCGTTCCCGAGTACACGCGAAAGTACGTGAGCTTCCCGACGTACGGGTCGGTCATGATCTTGAACGCCAGGGCGGCGAACGGCGCGCTCGGGTCCGTCGGACGCTCCTCGATTTCGCCGGTCTTCGGATTCGTCCCGCGGATGGCTGCGACGTCCGCGGGGGACGGCAGGTAATCGACTACCGCGTCCAGCAGGGGCTGTACGCCCTTGTTCCGGAACGAAGAGCCCGCCAGCACAGGGATGAGCTTGCCGCTCACCGTACCGCGGCGGATCGCCCGGCGCAACTCGTCCTCCGTGGGTGGCTGTCCCTCCAGATACTTGTGCATGACCTCATCGTCGAATTCCGCGGCAGCTTCCACCAGTTGTTCGCGGTAGCGGGCCGCCAACTCCGCCATGCTGTCGGGAATCGCCGTCACGTCGGACCGTGTGCCCAGGTCGTCCAGGTAGATGATCGACTTCATGCGCACCAGGTCGACGACGCCCTCGAATCGCTCCTCCGCGCCGATCGCCAGCTGGATCGGAACGGCCGGCGCAGCGAGCCGCTCGCGTACCATCTCGACGACGCGGAGGAAGTCCGCGCCGGTGCGATCCATCTTGTTGACGTAGAGGATGCGGGGCACGCCGTACCGGTCCGCCTGCCGCCACACCGTCTCGGACTGCGGCTGAACGCCCTCCACACCACTGAGCACCACGACGGCACCGTCCAACACGCGCAGGGAGCGCTCGACCTCGATCGTGAAGTCCACGTGGCCGGGCGTGTCGATGATGTTGATGCGGTGATCCCGCCACATGCAGGTCGTAGCGGCGGATGTGATCGTGATCCCCCGCTCGCGCTCCTGCACCATCCAGTCCATCGTCGCCGACCCCTCGTCCACCTCGCCCAGACGGTGCACCCGGCCCGTGTAGAAGAGGATGCGCTCGGTCGTCGTCGTCTTGCCCGCGTCGATGTGGGCGACGATGCCGATGTTGCGAATCTTGCTCAGCGGAACTCTCCCTGCCACTACGCCACCTCGACCGGCGGTGCGCTCACCACCGGTAATGCGCGAAGGCCTTGTTCGCCTCTGCCATCTTGTGCACTTCCTCACGCCGCTTCACGGCGCCGCCTTGGCCCTGGGAGGCATCGAGGATCTCCTGCGCCAGCTTGTCCATCATCCCCCGGCCCGGGCGCTGCCGTGCGTACTGCACCAACCACCGGATGCCCAGCGACGTTCGCCGGTCGGGTCGCACCTCGACCGGGACCTGGTAGTTGGCGCCGCCCACGCGCCTGGCCTTGACTTCGAGCACGGGCATGATGTTGCTCAGCGCCTTGTCGAGCACGCGCACGGGATCTTGCCCTGTCTTCTCCTCGACGCGCTTCAGCGCACCGTACACGATGCGTTCCGCCAGGCTCTTCTTGCCCCGCTGCATCACCTTGTTGATGACCCGCGCCACGCTCACGCTTCGGTACGTCACGTCTGGCGCGATCTTACGGCGAGGAACCGGTCCCTTCCTCGGCATTGCCCGCCTCCGCCATCACTTGGGTCGCTTCGCTCCGTACTTGCTGCGGCCGCGGCGACGGTTCGCCACACCCGCGGCGTCGAGCGCGCCGCGGATGATGTGGTAGCGGATGCCCGGAAGATCCGGAACACGACCGCCGCGAACCAAAACCACCGAGTGCTCCTGAAGGTTGTGGCCGATCCCGGGGATGTACGCCGTCACCTCGATGCCGTTGGTCAACCGCACACGGGCGATCTTCCGCAGCGCCGAGTTCGGCTTCTTGGGCGTCATCGTCTTGACCTGGATGCACACGCCCCGCTTGAACGGGTTGCGCTGGAGCGCTGGGGACTTGCTCTTGTGCCCCAGCGGCTCCCGGCCCTTGCGAAGCAACTGGTTGATCGTCGGCATCCGCCCCTCCCGGCAAGACCCTGCTTGTAACCCTGACGAACCGACGCGCATTCCGCTGCCAGCCGGCCGCACCCCTTCGCGCGCCGCGCTGCCGCCAGCCTTCGCGTGCGAAGACCCAGCTGCGGGGTGGACGCAACCGCGGCCGGTCGTCGCTACGAGTTTGTCGCGACTCGGTTTTGCGCCCGCGCCATACGGTCCCCGATCGTCCTGCCAGAGGAGCCCCGGTGGGCCCGAAGCTCGTGGCGATCGGATTCCTGCGGCGCGTTCAGCCGCCACGCGGCCGGGTCGATGCGGACGGCCCGCCGGCCGTGCAGACCCGGCCACCGCGTGCACGCTTGGGACCTTGTGGCCCCGAGAGAGCAGTACACCCCGGTTCGCGGCACTCCCACCGGCCGCGTCGCCGGGGGCGTGTACAACCCTTACGACCGCAGGATGGCGGCCGCCGCTGCACCGACCGCAATCCCGCAGGCCCGACCGAGCTCCCTGCCGGTTTCGACCTCGACCACCGGCAGGCCCCGTTCTTCGGCGGCACGCACGACCGGCTCTGTGATCCTGCGGGCCGCATCCCGGGATACGAACACGACCACCGCGCGGCCTCGCGCGATGGCCTTGGCCGTCTGATGCGCTCCGACAACCCGCTTAGGCGCTTCCTTCAGGGCGTCCAGCGTCACGGTTCCCAGTCTTCCCTACCCGAGTCCGGCCCGCCGCCAGACAACCTTTCCGAGCATAGACGCTCGGCTGCACGTTGTCAATGCGTGCGCCACGCAGCTCCCAGCGTCGCTGTGATCGCACGGCTTGCCCGCAATCCTATAGTATTAGACGGAGGGAACGGCCGGCGACGCCGGGGCGGCGTCGGGGCGGTTCCCGTTTTTGCGACACCGGGCAGGGGTTTGCGCACCGATCCCAGAACGCTGTCTAGGGGCGCGACATTCCGCTCCTGGGTCAGAACGTCTGGAGGGTCAACTCCCCGTGGAAGATCGCTCTGAGCACGCTGCGCTCGAGCGCACGCAGCGGTCCGGCCTCGGTCTGGGTCTGCTGTTCTGGTTGTTCATGCTCGCAGGTCTGGTCGGTACGCTGTACGCCCGGCGCGCGTGGTGGTTCCCGCCGCTGGCGTCGCGCGAGGGGGCCGATCTGGACTGGTTGTTCGACGTGACCCTGTGGACGACCGGACTGGTCTTCATCCTCATCCACGTCCTGCTTGGCTACTTCGTCATCCGCTACCGCGCGCGTCCGGGCGCCCGCGCCCACTACTTTCCGTTCCACCTCAAATTGGAGCTGACCTACACGATCATCCCGGCAATCGCCATGGTCGCGCTCAGCGTGGCCGGGCTCGTGCTGTGGTTGCGGATCACACTCGCCTCCCCCGCCGACGCGCACGTCGTGGAAGTCCGCGGCGAACAGTTCGCCTGGACGGCCCGCTACCCGGGGCCCGACGGCCAGCTCGGTCGAACGGATCTGCGCGTGCGCGAACCGTTCAACGTTGACCCAACGGACCCGGCAGCCGCCGACGACATCGTCAGCCCGGAGATCCTGTTGGTCGTCGATCGCCCGGCCCGCGTGTTGCTGCGGACCCGGGATGTGCAACACAGCTTCTTCGTGCCGGCGTTCCGCATGAAGAAGGACCTGGTGCCTGGCGCGACCACCGAGATCGTGTTCACTCCGACGCAGACCGGGACCTTCGACCTGGCCTGCGCCGAGCTGTGCGGCGTCGGGCACTACACGATGCGGGGCCAGGTGCGCGTCGTGACACAGGAGGAGTTCGACCGCTGGATGGCCGAGCAGGCGCGGAGGTGACACCGATGGCGACCGCCCAAACCCACGCGGCCCATCCGGAAGTACACGTCGAACAGAGCTTCTGGCGAAAGTACGTCTTCAGTCAGGACCACAAGGTCATCGGCATCCAGTACCTGCTGACCTCCCTGTTCATGCTGCTGGTCGGAGGCGCCCTCGCGATGCTGATCCGGACCCAGCTCGCCTGGCCGGACGCCGGCGTCCTGCAGGCCGACCAGTACATCGCAGTGGTCGGGATGCACGGGACGATCATGATCTTCTTCGTGTTGACTCCCGCGCTCGTGGGGGGCTTCGGGAACTTCCTGATCCCGCTAAAGATCGGGGCGCGCGACATGGCCTTCCCGTTCATCAACATGCTCTCGTACTGGACGTACGCGCTGTCGATCGTGCCGCTGCTGGCCAGCTTCTTCGTGCCCGGGGGCCCGATCAGCGCCGGCTGGACCGCATATCCGCCGCTGAGCGCCCTGCCGCAGGCCGCTCCCGGCTCGGGCATGGGCCAGACGCTGTGGATCGTGGCGATCGCCATCTTCATCGTCTCTTCGCTGTTCGGATCGCTGAACTACATCACGACGATCCTCCAAATGCGGACCCCGGGGATGACCCTGAGCCGCATGCCGCTGACGGTGTGGGGCCTGTTTTTGACCTCGATTCTGGCCCTCTTGTCGTTTCCGGTGCTGCTGGCCGCGGGCATCTTGTTGTTGTTCGACCGGGTCGCCGGGACCAGCTTCTTCGTGCCCGCCGGCCTGGTGGTTGGCGGACAGGTGATCGACCACACGGGCGGCAATCCCCTCCTGTGGCAGCACCTCTTCTGGTTCTTCGGCCACCCCGAGGTCTACATCGTGATCCTGCCTCCCATGGGGATCGTCTCCGACGTGCTCGCCAACTTCTCGCGAAAGCCGATCTTCGGATACACGGCGATGGTCGCCTCCATGATGGCGATCACGCTGCTGAGCTTCCTCGTGTGGGCGCACCACATGTTCGTGAGCGGGATGCATCCGCTGCTGGGTACCGCGTTCGCCGTCACGACGCTGCTGATCGCTGTGCCATCCGCGGTGAAGACGTTCAACTGGCTGGCGACGCTGTGGCGGGGGAAGATCTACTTCTCGTCAGCGATGCTGTTCGCCATCGGGTTCATTTCGCTGTTCGTCGCCGGCGGACTGACCGGCATCTTCTTGGGCAATGCGCCGCTGGACATCCCGCTGCACGACACGTTCTTCGTCGTCGGCCACTTCCACCTCGTGATGGGCGCGGCGTCGCTGTTCGGGATCTTCGCCGGCATTTACTTCTGGTTTCCGAAGATGTTCGGCCGCATGCTCGACGAGCGGTTGGGCCGACTGCACTTCTGGTTGACCATGATCGGGATCTACGGAACGTTCTTCCCCATGTACTACTTGGGCACCGCGGGGATGCACCGCCGGATCTTCTCCACGGAGGCCTTCCCGTATCTCGCCAAGCTGCAGCCGTTGAACGTGTTCATCACCCTCAGCGCGTTTTTGATCTTCATCGGCGGGTTGGTGCTCGCGTACAACATCCTGTGGGGCCTGGCGAGCGGCCCCCGCGCCGGCCGGAACCCGTGGCGGGGCACGACGCTCGAGTGGCACGCCGACAGCCCGCCCCCGCACGGCAACTGGCACGGCGAGATCCCCTCCGTCTACCGCGGACCGTATGAGTACAGCGTGCCGGGCGCCAAGGAGGACTTCGTGCCGCAGTGGCTCACGCCGGAGGAAGCCGGGGTGGAGGAGGCGAGGCACCACTAGCATCGGAAGGGTAGGACCGATGGGTGGGAACCATCCGCTGGTGAGCAACCGACGTGACGATCACCGTCCGTGAGATCAAGCCGCCGGCACCGCCGCGCCGTCGACCTCCCGGCGATGGCGACGGTTCGGGGCACGGGTTGGCCTGGACGCCGCCGCGCGCCGTGCCGATGGCGACGTGGCTGCTGGTCGGCGCGATAGCGATGTTCTTTGTCGCGCTCACCAGCGCGCTGCTGGTCCGCAGGGCCTCCGGAGAGTGGGCCGCGATTTCGGCTCCGCCGATGCTGTGGCTGACGACCGTGGCGATCGCCGCCAGCAGCCTGGCGGTCGAACGGGCCCGCGCGGCGCTGCGATTTGGCGACACCGCGGCCCTCGGCCGCCGGCTTCGCTGGGCGGTGGGGTTCGGAGTGGCGTTCGTGGTCGGCCAGTTCGCCACCTGGCAGACCCTGGCGGCTGCGGGCGTCTACCTCGCAACCAACCCGCACAGCTCGTACTTCTACCTCCTGACGGGTGCGCACGTTGTGCACCTGCTCGGGGGGTTCGCGGGGATGGCTCTGGTCGCCGGGCGGGCTGCTCGGCACGACAGGACGCTGCGGGCGGCCGCGGACGGGCTTGCCATCTACTGGCACTTCCTCGCCGGCCTGTGGATCTACCTGTTCACCGTACTCTTCTGGATCTGATGCCGATCCACCGCCTACCCGACCGCCGTCGGCGGGCCGGGTGCGGGTTCAGGAGGTTCTAGATGGCACAGGCGGTCGCACAACGCCGGCCCGCAGGACAGTGGGGCGGCGGCGTCTCCCCCTTCGGCATCGGGTGGGGAAAGCTCATGATGTGGGTCTTCATCCTCTCCGACGCCTTCACGTTCGGCGGCCTGCTGGCCGCCTACGGCGCCGCGCGGGCGGTCGCCGGGACCTGGCCGCACCAGGCCGAGGTGTTCGGACTGGAGCTGGTTGGCACGATGACGTTCATCCTGATCACTAGCAGCGCGACGATGGCCGTCGCGGTGCACGCCGCCAAGCGCGGCGACCACCTCCTCGTGGAGCGGTTCCTGTTGCTGACGATCCTGGGCGGCCTAACCTTCTTGGGCATGCAGGCCTACGAGTGGACGCACTTCATCCACGAGGGAGCGCGGCTGGGATCCAATCCCTGGGGCGTTCCGGCGTTCAGTGCCACGTTCTTCATCATCACGGGGTTCCACGGCAGCCACGTCACCAGCGGCGTCATCTACCTCATGTACGTCTTTTTGCGGGCGCGGCGCGAACGGCATGAACTCGAGGCGTGGCGCCACCCCCTGCGCGACCACGCCGGCCGCCGCATCGACCCCGGCGCGAAGGTCCGCCTGCTCACGCAGCCGGATCGGGCGGAGACGACGGTCGAACGCGTGCACCCATCGTGGGGCAAACTCGTCGTCCTCGTTCCCGGCAAGACCACCAACAACGCCGCGATGCTGCCCGCCGAAGCGGTGGAGGTCGTCGAAGAGGGCTCCCCACAGCCGATCCCCGTGGACCTGCAGACGCGCGCCGACCGCGTCGAGAACGCAGGGCTGTACTGGCACTTCGTCGATCTGGTGTGGGTGTTCGTGTTCACGTTGATGTACCTGATCTAGCGGCGGAAGACGGAGGAGCGGAGGGGTCGATGGAACCGCAGGCACATCCGAGCGGGCCGCACGCCGAGGATCACGGCTATCGCGTCTACGGCACGACGTGGTTCTGGCTGCTGATCATCACGATTGCCGAGGTCGGGATCACCTTCCTCCACATCCCGCGGGTGCTCATGGTGCTCGGGTTGGTGGGCATGGCGATCGCGAAGGCGGTGCTCATCATGGCCTACTTCATGCACCTGAAGTTCGAGCGCCGGACGCTCACGTACATGATCGGTCTGCCGATGATCCTGATCGTCGTCCTGTACTTCGCCCTCTGGCCGGACGCGCTGCTGTTGTTCTGACTCGACTCATCCAGGCACCGGTCACCTCCGTCGGGGCACCTTCCCTTCATGCGTGGTGGGCGCCGCGGCGTGTGCCCTCCTGGCGCAGGGCGGGGACGAGCAGGGCAAGCGCCGCGGTCACGTACGCGAGGTTCATCAGCACCCACATCAGTGCCCCGCCGAACCGCTGGTCGTCCAAGGCCGACCAACCCCACAGGCGCGGGGCGTCCGCGTATGCATAGAGCACGCGGTCCGACAGTGCGATCACGAAGGCGGGGATGAACTGCACCACCGCTGTGGCAACCACGACGGCGATCCGAACCCCGTAGGGGATCCGACGGGGCGCCGACCCCAGCACGACGCCCCAGAAGACGACCGCCGATGCCAAGAACGTCAGATGCTGTACGACGTGCACCGCGTTGCTGTGCAGCGTGAGGTTGTACGCGGGCGGGAGGTGCCAGAACAGGAAGACCGCATTGTACCCGACCAGCGCCGGCCAGGGTGCCCACAGGAAGTCCAGCACCGCACCGACGAGCGGACGTCGCGACAGCCACCCCAAGAACCCCACCGGCGTGGCGAGGACGAACAGCGGTGCCGCAACAAGGGTCAGGATCAAGTGCTGCAGCATGTGCAGCCAGAACAGGTAGGCCGCCCCCACCTCCAGCGGCGAGAGCAGCGCGACGACCAAAGCGGCCTGGGCCGCCCAGAACGCCACGACGTGACCGTGGCGCGGCTGGATCCTCGGATGCAGGTGGTACAGGAGGGTGATGGCAGCCAACCCGAGGACGACCAGGGGGTCTGGGTTCCAGTCGTGCCACCCCAGCGTGGCGATGCCTTCGGCGGGGACGTGAGCGAAGACCGACCGCATCAGTTCACCGCCCTCGGGGCAACGGGGTGCACCCGAGAGCAGGGGGCCACGGGTCCTCTGCGGATCCGGGCCCCCTCGTGTGCGTTGTCCGACGGGCTCAGAGCTGTGCCGCCACCTTGATCTGACGGTAGCGGGCCATCCCCGTGCCGGCCGGGATCAGCTTGCCGATGATGACGTTCTCCTTCAGCCCGATCAGCGGATCCACCTTGCCCCGGGTCGCCGCATCGGTGAGCACCCGGGCCGTCTCCTGGAACGACGCGGCCGACAGGAACGATTCGGTCGCCAGCGACGCCTTCGTGATCCCCATCAGCACCGGGTCGTAGGTCGCCGGCCGGCCGCCCCGCTCCTCCACGCGGCGGTTCTCCTCGCGCAGGGTGAACAGGTCCACCACCTCGCCTGGCAGCAGCTCCGTGTCGCCCTCGTCGCGGACCTTCACCCGACGCAGCATCTGGCGGACGATCACCTCGATGTGCTTGTCGTTGATCTCGACGCCCTGCGACCGATAGACGCCCTGGATCTCCTGTACCAGGTACCGCTGCACCGCCTCCACGCCCTGGATCCGCAGGATGTCGTGCGGGTTCGCCGACCCCTCGGTCAGGCGCTGCCCGGCCTCCACCCGGTCGCCGTCCTGGACGAGCAACCGTTGCCCGAACGGCACGTTGTACTCCACCCTGCGATCCTTGGTCGCGATCACGATCTTGCGCACCCTCGCTTCCTCGATCGAGACCTTCCCGGAGATCTCCGCGATGAGTGCCTGCCCCTTGGGCTTGCGCGCCTCGAACAGCTCCTCCACGCGCGGCAGACCCTGCGTGATGTCGAACCCGGCCACCCCGCCCGTGTGGAACGTCCTCATCGTGAGCTGGGTGCCCGGCTCGCCGATGGACTGAGCGGCGATGATGCCCACCGCCTCTCCGATCTCCACGGGCTTGCCGGTCGCCAGGTTGCGGCCGTAGCACTTGCTGCACACCCCGTAGCGCGTCTCGCAGGTGAGCACCGACCGCACGGGCACCGCGGTGATGCCGGCCTCTTCGATCGCTTCGGCGAGTTCTTCCGTGATCTCTTCGCCGGCGGCCACCAGCGGTTTGCGGTGCCGAGACGGCACGACGTCGTCCGCCGCCACACGCCCAGTGATCCGATCGCGCAGGGGAACGGTGACCTCGTCGCCCTCGCGGATCGGCTCCATGATTACATAGCGAGCCGTGCCGCAGTCCTCCTCGCGGATGATGACGTCCTGGGCGACGTCGACCAGGCGCCGGGTCAGATATCCGGACTCGCTCGTACGGATCGCGGTGTCCGCCAGCCCCTTGCGCTGCCCGTGCATCCCGATGAAGTACTCGAGGACGGTGAGGCCCTCGCGGAAGTTGCTCTTGATCGGGATCTCGATGATCCGACCCGACGGATCGGTGAACAGGCCCCGCATCCCGGCGAGCTGCCGGATCTGCTGGATGTTTCCCCGCGCACCGCTGAGCGCCATCATGTACAGCGGGTTGAAAACGTCGAAGTGCTTGAGCATCGCATTCGTGACCGCCTCGGTCGCCTCGTTCCAGACGTCCACCGTCCGGAGGTAGCGCTCCTCGTCGGTGATGAGCCCCCGCCGGTACTGGGTATCGATCGTGTCCACGCGCCTTTGCGCTTCGGCCAGCAGGCGCTCCTTTTCGGGGGGCGGGACGATGTCCGCCATCGCGATGCTCAGACCCGACTGTGTGGCGAACCGGAATCCGAGGTCCTTCAGCGCGTCCAAAAGCTGGGCGGTCTTCGTCGGCCCCAGCCGCGTGTAGGCGTCGGAGACGATCTGCGACAGGATCTTTCGGTCGCAGACCTGGTCCACGAACCGCAGTTCCTCGGGGATCGCCTCGTTGAAGATGATGCGTCCGACGGTCGTCTCGATGGGCTCCGTTCCCGGGGCCAGCCGAACCTTGACCCGAGCGTGCACGTCCACGGTGCCGTGTTCGTAGGCCAGCACGGCCTCGGCGGGGGTGGAGAACACCTTGCCCTCTCCGCGCACGCCCTCTTTCTCCTGCGTCAGGTAGTAACAGCCGAGGATGATGTCACGCTGCGGACTCGCGACGGCCTTCCCGGACGCCGGCAGCAGGATGTTGTACGCGGACAGCATCAGGATGCGCGCCTCGGCCTGCGCCGCCGCCCCCAGGGGCACGTGCACGGCCATCTGGTCTCCGTCGAAGTCCGCGTTGTACGCGGTGCACACCAGCGGATGGATCTGGATCGCCTTGCCCTCGATCAGCACGGGCTCGAACGCCTGGATCCCGAGCCGGTGGAGCGTCGGAGCACGGTTCAGCAGCACGGGGTGCTCGCGCACCACGTCCTCCAGCACGTCCCACACCTCCGGCCGCTGCCGCTCCACCATGCGCTTGGCGTTCTTGATGTTCTGGGCCAGGTTGCGCTCGACGAGCTTCTTCATGACGAACGGCTTGAACAGCTCGATCGCCATCTCCTTAGGCAGACCGCACTGGTGCAGCTTGAGTTTGGGTCCGACGACGATCACCGAGCGCCCGGAGTAGTCCACCCGCTTGCCCAGCAGGTTCTGCCGGAATCGGCCCTGCTTGCCCTTCAGCAGATCGCTCAGCGACTTCAGGGGGCGGTTGTTCGGACCGGTCACGGGCCGGCCGCGGCGCCCGTTGTCGATCAACGCGTCCACCGCCTCCTGCAGCATCCGCTTCTCGTTGCGGACGATGATCTCGGGCGCCCCCAGGTCCAGCAACCGCTTCAGCCGGTTGTTCCGGTTGATCACCCTTCGGTACAGGTCGTTGAGGTCGCTGGTCGCGAACCTCCCTCCGTCCAGCTGTACCATGGGCCGCAGATCCGGTGGGATCACGGGGATCACGTCGAGGATCATCCACTCTGGACGATTGCCGCTCTTGCGGAATGCCTCTACGACCTCCAGTCGCTTGAGGATCTTGATCCGCTTCTGGCCGGTGCTGCTGGCGATCTCCGCACGCAGGCGCTTGGCCTCCTGATCGAGGTCCATCTCCACGAGCAGCTCCTTGACAGCCTCGGCCCCCATGGCAGCCCGGAAGGCGTTGCCGTACTTCTCGCGCAGCTCGCGGTACTCGTTCTCGGTCAGCAGCTGCTTCTTCTGCAGCTCCTTCACCGAGCCGGGGTCGATGACCAGGTAGGCGGCGAAGTAGACGACCCGCTCCAGCGACCGCGGGGAGATGTCCAACAGCAGCCCGATCCGGCTGGGGACGCCCTTCAGGTACCAGATGTGGCAGACGGGCGCGGCCAGCTCGATGTGGCCCATCCGCTCCCGGCGCACCTTGGCCCGGGTCACCTCCACCCCGCACCGGTCGCAGATGATGCCCTTGTAGCGAATGCGCTTGTACTTGCCGCAGTGGCACTCCCAGTCCTTCTGCGGCCCAAAGATCCGCTCGCAGAACAGACCGTCACGCTCGGGCTTCAGCGTGCGGTAGTTGATCGTCTCCGGCTTCTTGACCTCGCCGCGGGACCACATCCGGATCTGTTCGGGCGAGGCGAGGCCGATTTTCACCGCATCGAAGTTGTTGACGTCCTGCACTGGACTCCTCCAGGACGGTTCTGACTAGATCGGCTCCTCCAGCAGCGCTTCCTCGCCTTCGAGGTTGATCCCCAGCGAGCGCTGCGTCTCGACGACGTCCTCTTCGATCTCCTTGAGTTCGATCTCCCGCTGGTCCTCGCTGAGGACCTTGACATCCAGACACAGGGCCTGCAGCTCTTTGATGAGGACCTTGAACGACTCTGGCACGCCGGGCTCCTGGATGTTCTCCCCCTTGACGATCGCCTCGTAGGTCTTCACCCGGCCGACAACGTCGTCGCTCTTGACGGTCAGCAGCTCCTGCAGCGTGCTCGCCGCGCCGTAGGCCTCCAGCGCCCAGACCTCCATCTCCCCGAACCGCTGACCGCCGAACTGCGCCTTGCCCCCCAGCGGCTGCTGGGTGATGAGGCTGTAGGGTCCGGTGGACCGCGCGTGGATCTTGTCCTCGACCAGGTGCAGCAGCTTCATCATGTAGATCTGTCCGACCGTGCACGGCTGGTCGAACAGCAGCCCGGTGCGGCCGTCGCGCAGGTGGATCTTCCCGGAGCGCGGAAGATCCGCGCGCTCCAGGAGGTTCTCGATCTCCGACTCGCGGGCGCCGTCGAACACCGGCACCTCCGCGTAGAAGCCGATCTGCTCGCATACCCAGCCCAGGTGCGTCTCAAGGACCTGGCCGACGTTCATCCGGCTCGGCACACCCAGCGGGTTCAGGACGATGTCCACCGGCGTCCCGTCGGGCAGATACGGCATGTCCTCCTCAGGGACGATGCGGGAGATGACGCCCTTGTTGCCGTGGCGGCCGGCCATCTTGTCGCCGACCGTGATCTTGCGCTTCTGGGCGACGTAGACGCGGACCAGCTGATTGACGCCGGGCGACAGCTCGTCTCCGTTCTCACGGCTGAACACCTTGACGCCGACGACCTTCCCCTTCTCCCCGTGCGGCACCTTCAGGGAGGTGTCGCGCACCTCGCGCGCCTTTTCTCCGAAGATCGCGCGCAGCAGCCGCTCCTCGGCGGTCAGCTCCGTCTCGCCCTTGGGAGTCACCTTCCCGACGAGGATGTCGCCGGCACGTACCTCGGCGCCGATGCGCACGATCCCCCGCTCGTCCAGGTCGCGCAAAGCGTCCTCGGCGATGTTGGGGATGTCCCGGGTGATCTCCTCGGGCCCCAGCTTCGTGTCGCGGGCCTCGACCTCGTACTCCTCGATGTGGATGCTGGTGAACAGGTCTTTCTTCACCAGCCGCTCGCTGATTAGGATCGCGTCCTCGTAGTTGTATCCTTCCCACGGCATGAACGCGACCAGGACGTTGTGGCCCAGCGCCAGCTCGCCCCCGTCGGTCGACGGCCCGTCGGCGAGGATCTCGCCCGCGTGGACTTCCTGCCCGGAGCGCACGATTGGGCGCTGGTTGATGCACGTCCCCTGGTTGCTGCGCCGGAACTTTGTCAGCCGGTACGCGATGCGCCGGCTGCCCCGGACCACGATCTCATCGGCCGACACCGACTCGACGACCCCGTCTTCCTCGGCGACGACGACCGCGCCGGAATCGGTGGCCACGCGGTGCTCGACCCCGGTGCCCACGAGGGGTGCCTCTGGCCGAATCAGCGGTACGGCCTGGGTCTGCATGTTGGACCCCATCAGAGCCCGCGTGCCGTCGTCGTGCTCGAGGAACGGGATCAGTGCGGTCGTCACCGACACGATCTGCTTGGGCGAGACGTCCATGAAGTCCACTTCCTCGCGGGCCACCTGAACGGGGTGGCCGTGCGCCTGCCGCGCGACGACGCGCGGCGCAAGCATCCCGTGCTCGTCCACCTCAGCGTTGGCCTGGGCGATGGTGTACCGCTCCTCGTCGTCCGCGGTCAGGTAGACGATCTCGCGGGTGACCTTCCCGCCCCGAACCCGTCGGTACGGCGTCTCGATGAACCCCAGCTCGCTGACGCGGGCATAGGTCGCCAGCGAGGAGATCAGCCCGATGTTCGGTCCTTCCGGCGTCTCAATCGGGCACATGCGGCCGTAGTGGGAGGTGTGGACGTCGCGCACCTCGAATCCGGCACGTTCGCGGCTCAGCCCGCCCGGTCCGAGCGCGCTCAGCCGCCGCTTGTGCCGCAGCTCAGACAGCGGGTTGGTCTGGTCCATGAACTGGGAAAGCTGGCTGGACCCGAAGAACTCCTTAATCGCCGCGGTCACCGGCCGGATGTTGATCAGCACCTGGGGGGTGATCTGGCCGATCTCCTGGATCGTCATGCGCTCCCGGATCACGCGCTCCATGCGGAGCATACCGATGCGAAACTGGTTCTGCAGCAGCTCACCCACCGACCGCACGCGGCGGTTGCCCAGGTGATCGATGTCGTCGACCTCCCCCTCGCCGTTGTTCAGCGCGATGAGGTAGCGGACGATCTGCGCGATGTCTTCCGGGGCCAGGACCCGCTGGTCCGCTGGGACGTCCAGGTTGAGCTTCTTGTTCAGCTTGTAGCGCCCCACCCGCCCGAGGTCGTAGCGCCGCGGTTCGAAGAACAGCGTGTGCAGGAGGTTGCTGGCCGATTCGATCGTGGGCGGATCCCCCGGCCGCAGCCGCTTGTAGATCTCGATGATCGCGGAGTTGCGATCCCGGGTGGGGTCCTTCTCCATCGTGGCCACGATGGCCTTGTCGTCGCCGTACAGCCGGCGCAGCATCTCATCGGTCTCATATCCCACCGCACGCAGCAGAACCGTCGCCGGCAGCTTGCGCGTGCGGTCGATCCGAACGAACACGCCGCCGCTGGCATCCATCTCGAACTCCAGCCACGCACCGCGGCTGGGGATCACCGTCGCGGCGGGCAGCCGACGCCCGTTGCTGTCTGTGATGTAGCTGTAGTAGACACCCGCCGACCGCACGAGCTGGCTGACCACGACCCGCTCCGCGCCGTTGATCACGAAGGTGCCGTCGCGGGTCATGAGCGGGAAGTCGCCCATGAAGACGTCCTGTTCCTTGATCTCCCCCGTCTCCTTGATCACCAGGCGGACTCGGACCTTCAGCGCGGCACTGTAGTTGGCGTCGCGCTCGCGGCACTCGTCGGCGCTGTACTTGGGCGCTTCGAAGTAGTAGCCGCCGTAGTCGAGCGTGCCCTCCGTGAACCGGAAGATGTCGGGGTTGTCAGCCGACCTGCGCCGCCGCTTCTCGTCCGGCACCGCAAAGTGCAGCTCGAGGTTGCCGGTGAAGTCCTGGATCGGCGAGACCTCGGCGAAGACCTCGCGGATGCCTTCCTCGATGAACCAGCGGAACGATCGACGCTGGACCTCCACCAGATCCGGGAGGTCCAGCACGTCCGGTAGCTTTCCGAAGGAGATCCGTTCGCGGCGGCCGCGCCTGACGATGCGGCCCGTCCCCAGACGCGGGACACGGTCGAACGCGAACCGGCCGTTGGGCTGCTTGCGCACTTCCATGGACGCTTTCGTGGCGGTCACCTCCATCCGTGGATCCGGCGAGCGCCGGGATGTGGAGACGGTCGCGGAACGGTCACAGACACACGAAACCCACGCACGACGCCACCCGGCCGCAGTCGCGGCCAGACGGACGATCGTGCCGGGTCAGCACCAGAGAACCCAATCTGGCGTCTGTGTCAAACTCCCCCCGGGGGCGAAGCCGCCGTCGACCCGTCGGAAATCGGCCAGTCCGGAAACAACGAGAAGCGGGGCTTGAACCGGACAGCCTCGCTCCTCCTGTGAATCCACAACTCCTCGGCCCGTTCCTCCTCCGACGGATCCACCGGCGACGGCAACGCGGGAAAAGATAACCGTACGTCCGGCCCCTAGCCGAAACGCACCTTCGAAAAATAGCACACGGGGGATTTTCCCGTCAACCGGCAAGACTCACCCTTCCCACCGGTTCGGGA
The DNA here is from genome assembly GCA_031432545.1 of Armatimonadota bacterium. Taxonomy (NCBI): domain Bacteria; kingdom Bacillati; phylum Candidatus Sysuimicrobiota; class Candidatus Sysuimicrobiia; order Candidatus Sysuimicrobiales; family Candidatus Sysuimicrobiaceae; genus Candidatus Caldifonticola; species Candidatus Caldifonticola tengchongensis. The sequence continues at coordinate 4,858 of JAVKGX010000008.1, read as the reverse complement.
CGGACAGCGTACCCGGCGGTACCGGGCCCGCTCACTTGACTTCGACCTCTGCGCCTACCTCGGTGAGTTTCGCCCGGATCGCCTCGGCCTCCTCCTTTGTGACCTTCTCTTTGACCGGCTTGGGCGCGCCGTCCACCAGGTCCTTGGCCTCCTTCAGTCCCAGGCCCGTCAACTCGCGGACCACCTTGATGACCTGGATCTTGTTGGACCCCGCGCCCTTGAGGATGACGTCGAACTCGGTCTGCTCTTCTACCGCCGCGCCCGGGGCCGCCGCCGGAGCGGCTGCGACGGCGACCGGCGCTGCGGCGGTCACGCCGAACTTCTCCTCCAGCGCCTTGACCAGGTCCGCCAGCTCCAACACCGTCAGGTTGCCGATCACGTCCACGATCTCCGCCGTGCTCATCTTTGCCATGGCTACCCTCCTGTGGCCGTCCGCCGTTCTCCCTTAGAATGCCTGCTCCATCTGCTACGCACCACCTGCCGCCCGCTTCTGCCGAATCTGATCCAGGGCCCCCACGAGGCTGCGCTGCAGCCCGGTGAGCACGCCCACGAGTCCATACAGGGGCGCCCGCGCGCCGCCCACGACCCTCGCGATCAGTTCCGGACGGGCGGGAAGGTCGGCCAGGGCCTTGATGGTGTCCGCATCGACCACCTTCCCCTCAACGACGCCCCCTTTGACTTCGAGCTTGCGGTACTGGCGGATGAACTCGTGGACGACCCTCGCCGGCGTGACGGGATCGTCGTATCCGATCGCAATCGCAGTCGGTCCGACCAGGTAACGTTCCAGCCCCTCCAGCCCGAGCTCGTCCGCGGCGATCGCCAACAGGGTGTTCTTGACGACGCGGTACTCCGCGCTCGTCTTGCGCAGCCCGTCCCGCAACGCCTCCAGCTCGGGCACGTTGAGGCCCCGGAAATCGGTCAGCACCAGGCCCTGGGCCCGGCGGATCTTCTCCTTGATCCTCTGGACTGCCTCGACCTTCTCGGGTCTGGGCATCTCGACCCTCCGCACGATCGGGGCGGCACCGACGCCGCCAAACGAAATCGGCGCCCCGCAGACGGGCACCGACGGATCCCGCGCGGACCGCCTCCTCTCGATTGACGAGCGGCGACCCACGCCCTGGGTGTTCCGACGGTCCTCGGCAGGCGCTCGCGCTTTACCCCTGCCCCCGTCCGGGGCAGCGTCCTGCGGTCTGCGGACCTATTCGATTCGCGGCTGATCCTAACCAATCCGCACCGGGCACGTCAAGCCCGCACACCCGCCCGCCGGCGGTGGTCGATCCCGGCTGCTAGCAGGCGACGGTCTACGCCGCGCGGCCGGCGGCCAGCGCCTGCGCCTGCGCCGCGTCCACCCGAGCCGCCGGACCCATGGTCGACGACAGCGCGATGCTCTTCAGGTACGTCCCCTTGGCCGCGGCCGGTTTGGCCTTGAGGATCGCGTCGGTCAGGGCGGCGAAGTTGTCCCGCAGAGCCTGCTCGTCGAACGATGCCTTTCCGATGGGCGCGTGGACGATCCCGAACTTGTCCACCCGGAACTCGATCTTCCCGGCTTTGATCTCCCTCACAGCCCTGGCGATGTCTGGGGTGACCGTGCCGGCCTTCGGGTTGGGCATCAGGCCTCGCGGGCCCAGGATGCGCCCCAGCCGGCCCACCTGCCCCATCATGTCCGGCGTCGCCACCGCCACATCGAAGTCGATCCATCCCCCCTGAATCTTCTCGATGAGGTCTTCGGCGCCCACGAAGTCCGCCCCAGCACCCTCCGCCTCCTTCGCCTTCTCCCCCTTCGCGAACACGAGAACCCGCACGGGCCTGCCGCTGCCGTGGGGCAGAACGACCGTGCCCCGCACGAGCTGGTCGGCGTGCTTGGGATCCACGCCCAGACGGAACGCCGCCTCGATCGTCTCGTCGAACTTCGCGCGGGCACCGTCCTTCACGAGCCGGATGGCTTCTTCCGGATCGTACAGTCTCGTTCGGTCGATGCGCTTGGCGGCTTCGAGGTACCGCTTACCTGCCTTGGCCATGATCGTCCTCCCGCTGCTGCGCCCGGGGACCGCCGGGCCAATCCGAGATCCTAGCCCACGACCTCGATGCCCATGCTGCGTGCCGTTCCCTCGATCATCCGCATCGCCGACTCGATCGAGGACGTGTTGAGGTCGGGCATCTTCAGCTTCGCGATCTCCTCCACCTGCTTGCGGGTTACCTTCCCGACCTTCTTCTTGTTGGGTTCCGCGGACGCCGTCTCGATGCCGGCCGCTTTCTTCAGCAGCACGGACGCCGGCGGTGTCTTCGTCACGAAGGTGAACGAGCGGTCCGCGTAGATCGTGATCTCCGCAGGTACGACCATGCCGGCCTGGGAGGCGGTTCGCTCGTTGTAGGCCTTGCAGAACTCCATGATGTTGATGCCGTGCGGGCCCAGCGCCGTCCCCACGGGCGGCGCCGGCGTGGCCTTACCGGCCTGGATCTGCAGTTTGACGCGCGCGACGACCTTCTTGGCCATGACCAGACCCCGGAGGGCAGCAGACCAAATGCCCGCTGCCTCTGTCGACTAGGTTCTCTCCACCTGCGCGAAGTCCAACTCGACCGGCGTCTCGCGACCGAAGATCGAGACCAGGACCCTCACCTTCTCCTTTTCGGGCTGGATCTCATCCACGACGCCGGTGAATTCCTGGAACGGCCCGGAGGTGATCCGGACCGTGTCCCCCTTGTGGTAGTTGATCCGCAGCTTGGGCACCTCGTCCGTCACCTGGCCCAGGATCACCTTGACCTCGTTCTCGTCCAGCGGAACCGGACGGGCCCCCGACCCCACGAACCCGGTGACGCCCGGCGTGTTCCGAACGACGTACCAGGAGTCGTCGTCCATGATCATCTCAACCAGAACGTAGCCAGGGTAGATCTTCCTCTTGGCAATCCGGCGCTTGCCTTCCTTGACCTCGATCTCGTCCTCGGTGGGGATGAGGACCTCGAAGATCTTGCTCTGCATGTTCATCGATGCCACGCGGCGCTCCAGGTTGGTCTTGACCTTGTTCTCGTAGCCCGAGTACGTGTGGATGACGTACCAGCGCCGGCGCGGGTCCTTCGGCTCCGCCGTGGCGACGGCCGCCTCGGCTGCGGTCTCGGCGTCACCGGTCGGTTCGGTACGCGGTTCCTCGTGCACGGATCTCTCCTAGCGGACGAGCACTCTCTGGAACAGCCAGGTGAAGACAGCGTCCCACGCGCCGAGGTACAGCGCCATGATCGTGACCACGACGATCACGACCAACGTGGACGCGATCAGCTCCTGGCGGGTCGGCCAGGTCACCCGGTTCAGTTCGGCACGGATCTCCCGGAAATACCGGCCGATCCGTTCGGCCACCGAAGGCCCGCGGCGAGGGGCAACCCTCGCTGCCGGTCTGTCCTGCCGTCTGAGCAAGTCGCTGACCCGGGCCATCGCGCAGCTCCCCCGAAAACGTCCCAACGCAGAAGAACGCCCCGGAGGGCGCTTCGCTGATTATAGGAACCGCCCGCGGGGGCTGTCAAACGATCGCCTTCGACCCGACTTGGTGGGTGTCAGGCTACATGCGCGCGATGCGGTCGGCCGCAAGCGCCAGGACCCGCTCAGCGGCATCCCAGAGGGCGTCCAGCCCGTGCCACCCATCCGACGCCGCCCAGAACGTCTCCTCCAGGAGCACGCGACGCGACGACGCATCGAGCACACGGATCTCCAGCACCGCCTGTCCGATCACGCGCCGCGGGGGTGGGGGGATCGCAGACTCAGACGCGCGCACCTCGATCTCCTGAATGTCCAGGTGCGTCCAGCGCCCGGTCACGATCCAGTGCGCACCCACGGTCTGCGCCAACTCGCTCGCCCGCGCCGGCGAGTACAGGTCGGCGGGGCGATACCCACGGGCGCGCATGGCGGTGCGCACTTCAGAACTCGGGACGACTTGGATGGCCGGCGAACGGCTGGCCAGTTCCCGGGCCAAACGTTCGCTCAGGCGCTCCGCTCCGATGTGAAACCCGCCGGTGCTGGCGTCCCAGAAGTCGGCCACCGCGACCACGCGCGGCGTGGGCTGGGCAAAGACCGGAGCCGGAGCGGCCGCGAGCACCGCCGCCAGGAAGAGACCAACCGTCCTGACGAGGAAGACACCTACGCCGGCCCGCATGGCTTCATTGTAAGTCTGCGCGCGGGAAACGTTGAGCATTGGGCCAGACCGTCAGCTTCCGGTCGGCGTCGAGGGATCCCTTCCTGGCAGGGGCGGCGGGATTCGAACCCACAACCTCTGGTTTTGGAGACCAGCGCTCTAGCCGTTCGAGCTACGCCCCTGCGGCGCATCCCCCGACGGAGCGGCCAAAGCGAATTGTACTACAGGTAGCGCTGAAACTGCTGGTAGTTCCACGGGGCAAGCTTGGAGGCCGTGCGCACCAGACGCTCCTTTTCGCTGCGCGTCTGGGCCCGCTCCAGGCGTGAAATCAGCTTTGCCAGCTTCTCCCGGCGGTGGCGGCGGCGCCGGATCTCTCGATCGCGTTCCCGCATCGCGCCCTCCTAGCGTGTCTCGCGGTGCGGCGTGTGTTTGCGGCACCACTTGCAGTACTTGGAGAGCTCGATCCGGTCCGGATCGTTCTTCTTGTTCTTGTTCGTCACGTAGTTCCGCCGCTTGCACACCGTGCACGCCAGCGTGATGATGTCGCGTGGCAACGTCAACCTCCGTCTGGCTCAGTCGCCTGTCGAGGCATGCCGGACCTTGCGCCGATGGCTAGTCGACCACCTTCGTCACGACCCCCGCGCCCACCGTCCGGCCACCCTCTCGGATCGCGAACCGCAGCCCCTCCTCCAGCGCGATCGGGCTGATCAGCTCCACCTCCATCTGGATGTTGTCCCCCG